>CALGPR010000063.1 GCA_937960425.1 uncultured Lentisphaeria bacterium | reverse complement strand
CTAATTCGCCCGGTTTACTCCATCCGTACTGCGGTCGAAGACAAAGCTGTTGTTCCGCTGCTGTACGAAGGTCGGCATGTCGATCTGGAACAGAATAAAAAAGCCATTGATCTCTGGTTTGAACGCCATACTCAAGGGCTCTCCGACGAGCAGCGCAAAGACTTGAAAAAGAAGTATGCCAAAGCGGAGATGTTGAAAAAATCAAGCGCCTTTGTTTATATGTGCGCGTATGATATTTCAGAACACTACCGGGATTTCTGGCAAGGCACCGGCTTTAAAGCTCAACTGGTGGCACCGGATAAGCCGACCGCCATTCTCTATGATCAATATCTGAAAGAGATCGGCATTGTCACCAGTGAGGTAATCATCTCCGCCCCCGATACCCGTGAGGGCAATGATGCCGGAGCCGAAGCTCCGCCTCAGGCCGTGATGGAATTCTGGAAGCAAACCATGGCCCGGTTCGGCAATAAAGAAGATGAATACAATAAGCAGATTATCGACGCTTTTAAAACAACGGCTGCGCCGGAAATTTTGATTGTTGTGGATAAATTGCTTACCGGTTTTGATGTACCGCGCAATACCGTGATGTATCTCTGCCGTTCGTTTTCTGAACCTGCCCCTTTGTTACAGGCAATCGCCCGGGTCAATCGTCTCTGCGAGCATAAAGAATTCGGTTATATCATAGATTATGCCGGTGTTTTGGACAAGCTCGACAAAGCGATGCTCAAATACGGCGCAATGGAAGGTATTTGCGAAGAAGATTTAACTTCGCAAGTGTTACCGATTGTCGATAAAATTGCAAATTTACCGCAACAATATGCGAAATTGTGGGAGATGTTTAAATCTGTCCGCAACAGCAATGACAGCGAAGCCTTTGAACTCCTGCTTCAGCCGGAAGATTTGCGCGATGCATTTTATGAGAACTTGAACGCCTATGCCAAAACATTGGAACTGGCGCTCTCCAGCATAAAATTTATGCAGGAAACACCGGAAGAACAAATAGAAAAGTACAAGCAGGACTTGAAACGCTTCTGGAATTTACGCACCGCAGTCAAGCGGCGGTATGCTGAGGTTGTGAATTACCGGGATTATGAGCCAAAAATCAAGAAATTGCTCGACACTCATATTCAAGCAGACGAAGTAATTCAACTCAATGAACCAGTCAATATTTTTGATGAGAACACCTTCCGGGAAGTGCTTGAAGATCGGGGAATTGACAATTCAAAAGAAAAATCGGCAATGGCGGATTCAGTAGCTCACGCTACGAAGCGTTATATCACCGAGCATATGGAAGAGGACCCCGCCTTCTATCGCAAATTTTCTGAGTTGATTCAACACGCCATTGATGAGTTTCGGGAAAGACGGTTACATGATCTGGAACATCTTGATGAAGTGATTCGCACCTATTGGGATAAGGTCAATCACATTCGCCGAGTTGTGACCACCAAAACGCATGATGATATTCCTGAAACGATCCGGCACCGTGAGGATGCCATGGCTTGCTATGGAGTTTTGTTGCCGATCCTGGGGCAAAATGAGAATCTGGCTGCAGCAAATGCATTACATATCAGCGA
>CALGPR010000062.1 GCA_937960425.1 uncultured Lentisphaeria bacterium | reverse complement strand
TTATCGGCGTTGGAAACTACAAGTGTGTTTCACAAAATTTGGGACAATAACAAAACGTTATGAAAACCTATAAAATTTTCACGCTTATCGAACTGTTGGTTGTGATCGCCATCATCGCCATTTTGGCGGGAATGCTGCTGCCTTTGCTCAATAAAGCCCGAGAACGATCACGTACCATCACCTGTCGCAGCAACGTCAAACAAATTGTGCTGGCAGAGAATCTTTACTCCGCCGACAACGATGGCTTTTACACGGTCGGCTGGCAGGCTCGTGACAATGGTGATTATTTTTGGAATTATGTACTTTGTCGCGACAAATACCTGCCGGTCTCCGCACTGATCTGCGAAACCAGCATGGCTCTCTCCACTCACGTCAACCGTTCGCAGTTGCAGGATTATCGGCGCAACGGACCGACTTGGGGAAACCTCTACTGGATGATCTGCTGTTACAGCCTCAATAACCGAGAAATGGGACTCGGCAATGAAGGAAACCTCAATCCGTCCCGTTACCCAGGACTACGCATTTCCGCAGTCAAAAATCCGAGTCGCTTCATCGTCATAGGAGAGAGCAGCGGTTCCCTCACAGACCTGCTTCCCTGGGCCCGGCTCAATAATAAACGCGACGACGGTCTTTATCCATGGCACGGCAGCGCCAATGAAGTCAATCTCGGGTTGGGAGACGGTTCCGCAATGGGTCTTACCGGCGTAGGAAACTCTCCTGCCGCAATACAAGCTTACTGGTATTCCGAATCGGGAGAGCCCAAAAGTCGCGATATCGCCAACAACATGTGGACCTGGGATGGAAAGGCCCGTTCAGACGAAAATGCCGAGCGCTGAATCTAAAATTACACCAATTGGAATTGCTTTTTCCGAATCCGGAACTACAGTAAGGAAAAAAGCTGTATTTCAATCGGATTCGGAAAACGTGAAGAATAAAAAAATAACGATCCGCGACATTGCCCGTCAGTGCGGTACGAGCATTTCCACGGTATCGCGTGTCATCAATGGCAGTGCGGTAGTCGATGAAAAGCTCAAGGCGAATATTCTTGACGTCATCCGAGCCAGCAGTTGGCAAAGCAACAATCTCCGCTTAAAATTTTCCAAGAAGGCCCGGATTCGCCCGCATGTGGTTCTGATTTCACCCTATGTCCAGAAACCGAACTTCAATGCGGTGGAGCTGGTAACCCAGCTGTGTCATCGATTGGATTATGAGGGCGTATTCTTTTTTGGATACAGTGCCCAGACGATGGCATTCTGCAAATGTCTGAAGCCGCACGCACTGATTTTGGTTTCGGGAGTCGGCAGCTACTGTCAGGATGTCGAGGATATGGCAAAGGCGGGCACACGGGTGCTCTATCTGGGAAACAGCGAGTTGGAACCGCATGTGGGGGGGAGCTGTTATCCCTCAATTCGCGAATTCATTCGATTTTGCATCCAAAAACTGCAGGATGCCGGTCATACAAAGATTGGTTATTTTGGGCAGTTCGGTGAATTTTCCCATTTTACCAACCCCAAACAGCATACCGCACGACAAAATGATGCCGTAGCTGCCTTGCAGGAAGCCATTCCCGGATTTGACATAGAAAAAGACACGGTGGGGGATTGTTACGGCGATTACACCGCTCTACAACGTGCGCTTCAGGAAAAACGAATCACGGCTTGGATCTGTGCAACCGGTCCTTTGGGGGATATTCTTTATCGCGAGGCGACAAAATCGGGAATCCGCATTCCGCAAGATTGTTCCATTCTGACGGTTTCGGCATTGGAATTCATGCCAAACGATGTATCGGTTGTCGCAATCGACAATTCGGCTTTGGAGCAGGAAGTATCGCATTTTTTGACATCCGGTCAAACGGAGTATCATCAGATGGTATTCCCACCGATCCTGCTATACCCCGAAAAAACGTTGGGAACACTCTGTCAATCGAGCATTTGCCACGACGGTCACACTTTTCATCCGAACCAATCGCATACCGGTCAGGCAACGCCTTTCGTTTGATATGCGTCTATTCTTTCTCGCGATTCCTCAAAACGTTGATAATGTCCCAAATCTTGTGATGGGACAAGTTGTTTGACAAAGGTGCATCTG
>CALGPR010000061.1 GCA_937960425.1 uncultured Lentisphaeria bacterium | reverse complement strand
CAAATGAGAAACAAAAGCGGCAAAATTACTGTAGACCTTCTTTAAGCGAGTTTTTCGGCCCCCTAAAAAAATGCTTGAGCCAGATAGTAAACAATAAAACCGGCTTACGCGTTGCGAACACGTTTTAATCGGAAGCAAAAACAAAAATCTACATCTACAGTTTGGTAAAGACACATAAGAAATTTGAAATTGAGACAAAAGTGTGTTTTGTTACTTTTGCCAATGTCAATTGGATGGTGGAAATCGGAAAATATAGTCGGAATTACCATGACCATATCCTGAAATCCCCATTTTTAAATTAAAATGGGAAATAGTCTGCTGATATAAATCTGCTGAGAAAGTGAGATTCAAATTGTGAATCAACTTTGAAGACACATTAAAAATAAATTGAATGCAATTTTGCGATGGCGGGATTGAATCCTTGCGGATCACTTCGGGAATATACATATTTTTTGCGCCATTTTTCTGTTAACTGATTCTCCAAACACAGAATCGCTATTCAATGAATAGACAAAAGAGGCAAGAACAGAAAAGAACCTTAAAAATCTTTCTTTTCGCATATCATAGAGGAATAGGCTTTAACCAGCTCAGTAAAGTTTTCCACCCAATTGGCGGAAGAGAAGAAAGGGTTTTTCTGCCTCGGAAGTTAAAAGCGGACCGCGGACAGAAATATTACGCTGCATCAATGACTGCTGCCAAGCCGGAACCTTATCCCCTTCATCAAATCCTGTCTGCATGGCCATATCGCCGGGAGCTCCGTAAAGCAGCGTATCCAGGCCGCTCCACAAAATCCCTCCAAAACACATCACACACGGCTCACAACTCGATGCCAGCAAATACCCTTTCAGGGAATGGCTGTGAATGTTTGCTTCCATTCTGGCAATTGCCGTCATTTCTGCATGGCAATTTGACTGCGCGGCCGGCACAACAACGTTAACACCAACCGCGCACAATTCGTGGGACTTGGAAGAAAAGACTGCCGCACCAAAAGGACCGCCTCCATTCCGGACATTCTCTTCCGCCAGAAAAATAGCAAAACGAATTTTTTCTTCGTCTTCAACCATCACCGTTTCGACCATCTCTGCTTCAATTTCTTTCAGAAATTCAGGCATGATGATCGGCGGAACCAGATAGCCTGGAGAGGTGACGGCATGGTTATACTCTTCCATTATTCTGCTTTATCCAGAAAAACGATGGTTGATGTTACTGGACGATGGTCGGATACTTTGTCTTCCGATTGGACTTTGTGATCGATAATTTTTGCTGCATCTGCCGGATAGAATGCCATATAATCCAACAGCATGGAGGGTTGATCTGCCGGCCAGGAAAATTCTCCCGGCGCAATGTCGTTGATTACAGTAAAATTACGTTCGCGCAAGCGTGATATCACCGGACCAGTCGGGGATGTATTTAAATCGCCGATCAGAACCACCGGCTCAATCTGCTTTTCTTCAATAAAATCAATAATTTTATCAATTGCTTTCACTCGAACCGCTTCCATTTCCGGCGTGTCTTCAAAGGTCAAGTGGGTTGCAACAACGTAATACGGCTGCGGAGCAAGAACTTTAACGACCAATGCTGAGCGTGTTTCATAAGAGTTCGCCGGCAAATCCAGCAATGCGATTTTTTCCAACGGGAATTGCGACATCACAACATTCCCGTATTCTCCGCCATTACGCATACAAGCCATCCCGAACATTACCGAGGGATAGCCTGCTTTTTCTGCCAGAAAGGCAGGCTGGTCAACAAAGCCAGTACGGTCGGTCTTCTTATCCACTTCATTCAGGACAACGGTCTCCGCCCCGATTTTACGAATGACTTCTGCCGTGTTTTCCAGGTTGGGGGTTTTATGATCAACCTGCAACCCGATTTGGATGTTATAAGTTAAAAGAGTCGTTTGCCGTTCCGTTGCACAACCGCATAAAAACAGCAATGCCAGAAAAAAGATGAAATTCCAACGCATCAAAGGTTCCTCCCTTATGAATTTTTCGATATCATAACAA
>CALGPR010000060.1 GCA_937960425.1 uncultured Lentisphaeria bacterium | reverse complement strand
TCATTGATCCTCCCAGTAATTTATTGTGCAATCTCCTGAAAAATCCGGCTGCAACGGAAATTACGTCAGCATCCTTACGATTGGGATACTGTGTTCCCGTCGGGTGTATGCAGTGTGCACGCCGGATTCAAGCTGCGACGACAAGAGAAGCATTGAACGCCGGATACGCGGACTTGTGGGATAGTGACTGGGTAGATGCCTCCGACAATTTGAACATCGTTTATGAAGGAAAGATGCCGGAGCGAGGAAGCACGTTTGCCTGGCGGGTTGCATTCCGGGATCAGGAAAAAAAGGAAAGTCAATGGTCAGAACCGCAACTGGTCAGATTGTCAAAAGAGATCAAAGAAGAAACGGCACGGCAGAGAATTGAATTTACCAGCGAAAACGCTGGCAAGGTGCGGAAAGTTGGTGACGGACACTACTTTTATGATTTCAAGCGGGCGGTTTTCGGGACTTTGGAGTTTTCAGTGGATGTTCCGGAACGCGGAGCTGCGCTGCTTGTTACTTTAGGGGAACAACTGAATAGAGATCAACTGATAGAACGCAACCCTGCCGGCTGTATTCGTTCCTGCACAGTCAAAGTCATGGTTAAATCCGGCAAACAAACCGTTAGATTGGAATTGCCTCCAGATCAGAGAAATACTTCTGGCGCCGCAGTGAGGTTGTCTCCGGAATTTGGGGTCGTCATGCCGTTTCGTTATGTCGAAGTTGAAGGTGAACCAACGGTAGTCGAGTCTATTGAAATGAAACGTCTGGCATTACATTATCCTTTTGATTGGAATGCGGCAGCGTTTGTTTCGTCGAATCCATTGCTGGATAAAATCTGGACACTGTGCCGGGATACGATTGAGGCGACGAGTTTTGCTGGAGTATATGTGGATGGTGATCGGGAGCGGATTCCGTATGAAGCGGATGCATACATCAATCAGCTAAGCCATTACTGTACAGATCGCGAATATGCAATGGGGCGTTATACAACAGAGTATCTTTATACACATCCGACATGGCCGACGGAATGGGTTCTGCATTCAGTTTTAATGGCGTATGCAGATTACCTGTATACAGGGGATAGTGAATCGGCAAGGCGGAACTTTGAAATCTTGACGGGAAAAAGCCTTTTGGCGTTGACAGATGAGCGGGGGCTCCTTTCAACGGTAGATAACCCGGCAATGACCGAAGATTTTTTGAAATCAATTTACAGCCCCGCACCATTGAAAGACATTGTCGATTGGCCTCCCGCAGAATTTACCCAGGATAAAGGGATGGGTGAACGGGATCATTACGAAATGATGCCGGTGAATTGCGCTGTCAATGCGTTTTTCTATCGTGCTTTGGTTTGTATGAGAGAATTGTCAGAGGCTTTGGGAGAATTAGAAGCATTCCAGAGGTATGACCATGCAGCAAAAAAACTTTATGCGTCATTTCAGACGGTGTTTTTTGATGCAGAACGAGGGATTTACTGTGATGGGGAGGAGACTGAGCATGCGGCTTTGCATGCAAATATGTTGCCTTTAGCGTTTGGTTTGGTGCCGAAGGAATATGAAAAGGGGGTTGTCGAGTTTGTCAAAAGTCGGAAAATGGCATGCAGTGTATATGGTGCACAATATCTATTGGAGGGGTTGTACGAACATTACGAAGGGGATTATGCTTTAAAATTAATGACCGCGAAAAACGACCGTTCCTGGTATCGGATGCTGGAGTTAGGCTCGACGATGACATGGGAAGCATGGGATTGGAAATATAAAAACAATCTGGACTGGAATCATGCCTGGGGGAGTGCGCCAGCAAATATTATTCCGCGGTATGTTGTTGGAGTCAGGCCGTTAGTGGCAGGCTTTAAGAAGATATTGATTGAGCCGCAATGGGGAGATATTGAGTCTCTAATGAGTATTGTTCCCACAATTATGGGAGGAGTTGCGGTATTGATGGCGAATGGGCGGATGGAGTTGGTAATTCCGGGCAATTGCACTGCAAAAGTTGATTTACGGCATGTCGCTACTGGTTTCCGGGTATTGGTTAATGGTCAGGAGCGGGAGGGTATGAGTTTTGAATGTGATTCAGGGCGTTATGTGGTGGAATTTTTACCCAGAAAAAAGTAATCTGGTGAAGCCGTAAAAAGCGA
>CALGPR010000059.1 GCA_937960425.1 uncultured Lentisphaeria bacterium | reverse complement strand
GTAAAGGCAACTCTCGGCCCCAAAGGCCGTAATGTTGTGTTGGATAAAAAATATGGTTCTCCCGCGGTAACGAAAGATGGTGTTTCTGTTGCCAAGGAAATTGAACTTTCAGATCCCTATGCCAATATGGGCGCTCAGATGGTTAAGGAAGTCGCCAGCAAGACCAGCGATATCGCCGGTGATGGTACTACCACAGCAACAGTTCTGGCTGAAGCAATTTATCGCGAAGGGTTGAAGAATGTTACTGCTGGTGCCAATCCGATGGAAATCAAGCGCGGTATTGATTCCGCAGTTGCTGCGATGGTCGCAGAACTCAAGACGTTGAGCAAAAGCGTGGAAAGCCGTGACCAGGTTGCACAGGTCGCTACGATTTCCGCCAATGGCGATACCACTATCGGTGCAATCATTTCCGAAGCTATGGATAAGGTCGGTAAAGATGGCACGATCACTGTAGAAGAAGCCAAAACAATCGAAACTACCCTCGATGTTGTCGAAGGGATGCAGTTTGATAAAGGATATCTTTCCCCGTACTTTGCTACTGATGCTGAAGCGATGGAAGCCGTACTGACTGATTGCTATATTCTGATTAATGAAAAGAAGATCAGCAATCTCAATGATATGCTTCCGATTCTTCAGGCAGTTGCCAAAGAAGGCAAACAGTTGCTCATCATTGCAGAAGATGTTGATGGTGAAGCGTTGGCAACGCTGGTAATTAACAAGATGCGCGGTACGTTGAACGTTTGCGCGGTTAAGGCTCCGGGATTTGGCGATCGTCGTAAAGCCATGCTGCAGGATATTGCAATTCTGACCGGCGGTACCTGCATTACCGAAGATCTGGGTATCAAACTTGAAAACGTTACCGTGGATCAGCTCGGCAAAGCCAAACGTGTCGTCGTGACCAAAGAAAATACGACCATTGTCGAAGGCGCCGGTTCTCAGAGCGCAATTGCCGGTCGTGTCAGCCAGCTGCGTCGGGAAATCGAAGAAACTACCAGTGATTACGACCGCGAAAAACTCCAGGAACGCTTGGCCAAGTTGGCTGGCGGTGTTGCCGTTATCCATGTTGGCGCCGCTACAGAAATGGAAATGAAAGAAAAGAAAGCCCGCGTGGAAGATGCTCTTCATGCAACCCGTGCTGCGGTTGAAGAAGGGATTGTCCCGGGCGGCGGTATTGCTTTGATCCGCGCTTCCAAAGCTCTGGCCAATGTCAAGCTCTGCGGTGATGAAGCCATCGGCATGGCGATTGTTAAACGTGCTATCGAAGAACCCTTGCGTCAGCTTGCCGCTAATGGCGGGTATGAAGGCAGCGTAATTGTCCAGAAAGTCATGGATCTTCCGGTTACGGAAGGGTTCAATGTCGCGACTGGCGAATACGTGGATATGCTCAAGAGCGGTATTCTCGATCCGACTAAGGTAACTCGTTCTGCACTGCAGAATGCAGCGTCCATTTCCGGTTTGTTGCTGACAACGGAATGCCTGATCACCGATGCCAAGGAAGAAAAGGAAGCAGCAATGCCTCCGGCTGGCATGGGTGGCATGGGCGGTATGGGCGGCATGATGTAATTCATCGGCTGTTCTGTACTCCTTTAGTACAAATAGATTTGGCGGCGGAATTTCTGGATTCCGCCGCTTTCTTTTTGGGCAGTATTTGACAAACGATGCTTTTGCTGTATGATAGTGGACAAAAAAGGAGATGGTCATGAAGTACGTTGGCGCACATGTCAGTATCGCTGGAGGAGTTGAAAATGCTCCCTTGAATGCCGCAGCTATCGGAGCAAAGGGATTTGCAATGTTTACCAAGAATCAACGGCAATGGCAAGCTTCGCCTTTGACGGAGGAATCTATCGCGGCATTCAAGGAAAATTGCGCAAAAAACGGTTATACTGCTGATGCAATTTTGCCGCATGATGGGTATCTGATCAATCTGGCACAACCGGATCCGGAAAAACTGTTACAGTCCCGGGAGTCGTTTCTCGGGGAAATGAGGCGCTGTGAAGCATTAGGCTTGAAATACCTGAATTTTCATCCGGGTAGTCATTTAAAAGTTCTGACAATTGATGAGGCGCTGAAACGAGTCGCAGAATCCCTCCAGTGGTGTCTGGATCAGACGGAAAGCGTACAGGCGGTTATCGAAAATACTGCAGGGCAGGGATCTTATCTCGGCAGCAGTTTTGAGGAGTTGGCAAAGCTGGTTGAATTGACCAACCGTCCTGGCCGGGTAGGGGTTTGTCTTGATACCTGCCATGCCTTTGCTGCGGGATACGAGATCAGTACTGATGAAGGATATGCTGCGGTAATGGAGGAATTTGACCGTAAAATTGGGTTTGATCTACTGCGGGGAATGCACCTTAACGACAGTAAAAGCAAACTGGCGGGCCATCTGGATCGCCACGACAGCCTTGGCAAAGGTTTTTTAGGCTGGAAGGTTTTCCGGAATATTATGCAGGATCCCCGTATCGATAACATTCCACTGGTGCTGGAAACCGTTGACCCTGAATTATGGCCGGAGGAAATTGCAGCGCTTTGCCAATTTGCAGAATAGCTGAAAATATACCTGAGGATTGCTTGTAAAAAGAATAAACTGGTGTATTTTATGAGAATTTCACATTAAGTGAAAATGCGGAAGAAGGGATCTTTCGCGTGAAAAACAAACGCAGGTATTTCTGCCCGAATGGGATAAGATG
>CALGPR010000058.1 GCA_937960425.1 uncultured Lentisphaeria bacterium | reverse complement strand
GCTTATGCGATATCGTCGAAACCGAAATGATCAACAGTGTGCCCGGGCCGGAATCATTGATTCTGAAGGCATTGGCGGTCGCCGGCTTATCGTATGGTATGCTGGGTGTCGTGACCGCTTTTTGTATGGGAGCTTTCCCCCGCAGACGCAAACTTATGGTCGATGCCGTTCCCTTTTCTTTGACATGGTATTTTGCCATGGTGCTTCTTTATGTCAGTTTCGGTGCAATTGGGGTAGTGGGTGGAAATATCATTCAGGCGACACGCGGCGTGATTTCTGTTATCCTGGGGGCTGTACTCGTTCGTCTGGGCCGTACCGATTTGGAAAATCCAGTATCCCGAAAAGTATGGATTCGGCGCGCAGTGATGTCAATTCTGATGTTGATTGCGTTAACATTGTATTCCTGGGGTGCAACATTAAACCATTGAGGCTAATGTTGCCCCGATAAAAAGGGGGTTTTACAAATTTTTTTGCACCCCAGAAAACTGCGCCAGTTCATCCCGGCGAAATAGCTGAGTTTTTCCTGCCGATCAGTTTTTCCGTAACAGGTACGCCTGGATTTCAAAAGGAGCGAGAGTAATCGGCAGACGTTTGTCTTCAGGAAAAGGCAGAATAGTTTCTGCCCCATCGGGTTCCAGTTTGAGTAGCTGCCAGTCGCCGACCTGTTGAGGCAGGCAAAGCGTTGTCTGCTGCGTTTGCCCTGCAACTTCGGCAATGGCAATTGCTCGCGTTTGACCGTCGTCTGAACGCCAGATCATCCCGTAAAATGGCGGAATCTGGTCGTCTCTGGCGGTTCCCCCATCATCGCCGCTGCGATGGAAGGTGACTGGTATTGGTTGGGGCTGCGGCGTAAAGATGACTTCCTGCTGCATGACTCCATTTGCGATGACGGGAGCAAGTCGGTTGCGCCAGATTTCGATTTGTTTTATGTAATCGCGTTCCCATTGCCAGTACGGGATTTGCCCCTGCGCCGGGCCATGGAGGTAATTGATCCAGCCCGGTTGAATATTCCAGAGCAGGCAGCGGCTCTGAAGTGCAGCAAAAGCTTCCTGTGAATCTGTCTGCAACGCAGGAGAACAGAAATACACCGCATACTGGTTGTAGACTGCCGGGAGGGAAGGAAAATCATCCTGAGAGACAGAAGACCACAGTAGAAATTGTGTAAAGGAATCAATATATGGTTCTGCACCGTTCTCTGAAGCCATCAGCAAAGTTGATTCATACTGGTCTGTGATCGGTTTGAAAAATTCCCGATAGGCTTCCTGCCACCATCCTCCTCCACCGAGCGGATGGCCGTGATCCGGATTGAAGCATAAGATTGGGTACGCTGCTGCAACCTGGTCGAAATAAATTCCTTTAACATGGTATTTTTGAACAAGGGTATCTGCTGTTTCTGCAATTTTTTTCCGAAAAGCCGGTGAAGTCGGGCACATTGGCGCTAAAGATACGCCGCTGCCATAAGTTTCAGTATAAGCCGTCCCGTCAGCTTTCATACAGCTTTCATCGCTGATCTTTGCAAAACTTGGCAGCGTGGTATCCCAGAGTCTGGCATTGAGATAAGGGACAACCGTTCCCCCAGCTGATTGGATGGCGGAAACTTCGTCCGCAAAGGTATCACGTGCAGGAAAGTATTCTGGATAGTGGGTGTCAAAGTGATGGACATTCCAATTATACAAATGGGTTGCAACGGGAAATGGGGATTCCGCAATTTCCCGCAGAGCACTTGGAACGATGGTGCCATAATTTAAATCTTGAAGCAACCAGAGTCCTGTCCCTTGAACGGCGGGGGAAAGAGAACGATTTTTCAGTTTTCCCCGTTGTACCCATACCTGTTTTTCCGCCCATTTGCGGTATTGCGCACAAGCGTCAAGCGGAGTGTCAACCGGGGCGAGGACAAAAGGATACTGTGGAATTGCCGATTTGCCAGGAACAGAAATATTACTCCCCATTGTCCGGATTAAAAAAGTCCCGTTTTCCGCAAGTTGGAAGTCCTTATGGGTGGCATTCGGATCTTCACATCCCAGGTAAAGCCCCCCTCGGGGACGGAAAAAACCGAAGAACTGCAATTGACTGCTGCTGGATGGATATGTCCCATAAACTGGTTCGCATAACAGACGATGGCCGAAATTACCGCGAGGAAAAAGAACCTTGTCTTTCTCTGAATCCCAGTTGGAACGGATGCGCGGGAAATCCATTGCGTAAAAAGTATATTGGTCAGTTTTCAGCTCCGGCAGAACATTCCATTGAATTGCCCCATTACTCTTTTGGGAAATTTTGAGGGTGACGGAGAGGGCTTCGGGAGTGTTGCCAAGTGTGATTCCTTCCCAGCGCAGAAAAAGGGAACCATCTGAAGCAAGTTTGCTGCTGCGCTGAGAAGGAGAACAGTTATTGACTGTCAGGGCAATGTCTCCTTTACCTGCCTTTGTCACTTTGATTTCCCAGAGCATTGGATCGGGGTCAGCAGCTTGCCAGAAGGTTTCACCGGTATCTTTACGGCTGATGGATTCAATTCCCATCCCTTTGGGAGGGTCGGCAAAGACAATTTTCAATTTTGAAGACTCATATTGAACAGCTCCCGCTAAAAGCGGTATAAAGAACAACGCAGCCAAAAGACTTCTGCCGTACACAACCATAATGGCCTCCCCGTTTGTTTCTGTTTAAAAAAACATTCTTTCTCCTTCAACA
>CALGPR010000057.1 GCA_937960425.1 uncultured Lentisphaeria bacterium | reverse complement strand
ATCTGTTCCCAAAAGGTTGCCTTGAAGCCGAATTGCGCCTACCGCATTACGCTTTCTTATTTTACCAAAGGATATCAAGACGCGACCGAAGGTGTTTTCGGGTTGTATCTTTTTGATAGTCGAGGAGGGCTGCTGGGAGATTTCGGCACCCGCAATTTACCGGGGACAGCAAATGTCTGGACGGAGCACGAAATTGATTTCGTCACACCGGATAATGTGGGGGAGGCTCTGGTTGAATTTTACTTGCAGGCGCCTGGAGAGTACTGGATCGATCAGGTATCAATCCGGGAACTCAGCAAAGAGGATATGCCTTCGTTGGACGGAATTTACCCGGATAACACTCCATTGTTTGAAGAGTTGCTGGATCCTGCGACCAGGACAGATGTTCCGCAGTTGATGCCGTTCTGGTCATATAATTCTGAGCGGAATAATTATGAACGAATTGCCGGGGCTTTGGGAGTTCCTTACCGGATTGATCGGCAGTTTCAAGATGCCGCAGCAAGAAATTATGCACCATTTTACCATTCATGGCACAAAAATTTTCCGGAATTAGCCAAAGAATATAAGTTGCCATATCTCTACTATCCGAATCTGCAAGCGATCTATAAAGCTCGTGATTACGGCGCTATCCCGGTCGATGGTACATTCCCGAACTTCAATGATCCCGGATATCTTACCGCAATGATGGAGATGATTAACAATGAAACCTTTGACTGTGCGGATCCAGAAGTTCAGCGTATGGTTTTTCTGATTGATGAGCCTTATCGGCTGGTGACGCATTTACCGCCTGCCGACCAGCGGACAAATGATTTCTGGAAAAACATGGATGAGAACGTCCGTAACTCTTTTGGCTATGGAAAATTCGGAATGCCGGCATCGGATGACGATGACAACCCCTTCGCGCGGATTGCTTATTTGCGTTACCAGAATGAGTTGACAATTGAAACCTTCGGTAAAATTACTGCGTTACTACGGGAAAAGATGCCGGATGCGAAAATCCTTGGATTGGATGATTGGGCAGCTGCAACCCCGTTTGATTGGGAGCGGATTGGAAAACTGGTTGATTATCAGCCGGTGCAGGTACTGCCGTCAGTTCGCGGCATCCAGCAGGCAAATCCTTCATTTCTGGTGAAATTTCACTCGGATTTGGGTGGAAATCCGCCAATGCCCTTCCTGCATTACGTTCGTTATCCGAGTGCCCCGGAGTATGAGAATGTCTGCAACTGGATCGATCAGATTTATATGGCAGGCGGCGCGGGGATATTTATCGGTTGTGTTGAATGGTTCAATCGCTATCTGAACCATCCGATGTTTGCGGATCCCGGAAAATACGAGATGGTGAAGGAAATTATGTCACGTGCCGCAAAGATGGGACGTGTCCGCAAAAATAATGACAGTAAGCTCGGGTTGCACTTTGCCAGTTATACGGCAATGTCCCGGTGGTCGGCAACAGAGTTTAATATCACTGGGAACTTTGCGTTGCTGGGACGGAATTGCCGCACCTGGCCAAAGTTTGTCGACGACCACAAGATTGAACGTTCTCCTGCTGCATGGGATGAATTCGAAGTTGTCGTGCTTTCCGACAGCCGTTATGTTCCGGTGACGATGCCGCAGGCAATAGACCGGTTGTTGGAACGGGGAGGGACTCTTCTGGTCATTGATGATTCTCCGCTTCAATTTGCTGTGGATGGAACTGATTTGACCGAATATCGGGAAAAACTTTTCGGCGCGAAATTTGTTGAGTCGCTTCCCCCGACTGCAATTACTGTAACAGCAAACGGCAAAGAATATAAAGCATCGGGCAACCGTCGTACCAAACTGGAAATTACTGACCCGGAAAACTCTACCGTTCTGGCAACATTTGCTGATGGCAGCCCTGCATTGTTGGAACATCGTGTCGGCAAAGGAAAAGTCTGGTTGATGCCGATGGTTGCAGCGACAAATGCTTCGGTCTTGAACGCTGATTGGGTGGAACAGTGGCGTGAATGGTTAACGGAACTTGGTGTGCCGATTGACGATCCGTTATGGCGATTCCAGATTCCGCGGAAAGAGTTACCACAACCTTTTGAGACCTCGAATGTTTGCCTGACCGGTAACGGGATGTATATGTATCGCAATGCGCCGGTTGAGACGATGAACCTGGTGAATACTCCGGTTCGCTACCGTTACAGTCGTGTGCCCGAAAAGGTCAAGGATATTGCTGGTGATGCCGATGGCTGGATTGCTGATGGAAAACTGTTGAACCGTCGCAAATCTCCGCATCTGAAAGCGGATGGCTACGGTAATTTGAATAATACTGCGGATTTGGATTATGGTAATTGGGCAGTCGAATTCGGAGAAGATGACCTCGAACCATTTGCTGTGACATTGGATCTTGGCGAAGAGCGAGACGTGGATGTCGTTCGCTTTTATTATCACGGTGTATTACCGGAATGTCAGATCGAAGTCGGTAACACGGATGAGGAATTTACCGCCTTTGGCGACAAGATTGCCGCTGGAAGTTTTGATCCTTATGCCGGAATTGAAGAAGCGGTCGTTGTCAGCAATGGGAAGGGACG
>CALGPR010000056.1 GCA_937960425.1 uncultured Lentisphaeria bacterium | reverse complement strand
CCACTGGAATTCAAAGTCGCCGGGTTTTACAGTTTTGGGAAAAACGATTTTGATGCCAATACAGTTTTTATCAATCGTGACGATGCCGCGGAACTTTATAATTTGCCATGGGGCGCGGTTACCCGGATTTACGGCTGGGTGAAAGATCCTTTTGATATCGAATCAGATTTGGCAACGTTACAGGAAAATCTGAAAATGTATCAGATCCTGAGTTGGAAGGATCTGAACAGGCAAATGTTGAACGTTCTGGACATGGAGAAGACAATGATGTTTTTTCTGCTCGTCTTTATTGTGCTGGTAGCCGCGTTTTCCATTACCAACACCTTAATTTCCACGGTATACCAGAAGACGCGGGAAATTGGAATTTTAAAGGCGCTTGGGGCTTCGCCCGGCACTATTTTGCGGATCTTCCTCTGGCAGGGGGCGGTCGTCGGCGTTGTGATTTTCTGGCGCAATGACTTGCTTCGTTTTATCGGACGCTTGTTCAATCGGGATTTCTTTCCCAAGGAATTTTATTATTTCAGTGAAATGCCGGCACATATCGTTCCCGGAGACGTGATTTTTATTATTGTGACCAGCATTGTATTGTGTACTCTCGGCGCTGCACTTCCCGCCTGGGGCGCGTCACGCCTTGATCCGGCCAAAGCGCTGCGGTATGAGTGAGAAAGGAATCGTTGCCATGCCAGATAATATAATGCTGTGCGCTTCAGAGATTGCCAAATCTTACCTAATCGGCAAAAATTCTCTTGAAGTGTTAAAGTCTGTCAATTTTAATGTGAAACGTGGCAGTTGGACTGCCCTTTTCGGCGCTTCCGGCTCCGGGAAAACCACTCTTCTGAATCTTCTGGGCGCGCTGGAGACTCCGGACAGAGGAACCATTATTTGCAATGGAATTGAATATTCACGCCTTTCCAGCCGCAAAGCTGCTTCTTTTCGCAACAAACATATCGGTTTTGTCTTTCAGAGTTATCACCTGTTGCCGGAGTTATCCATTCTGGAAAATGTCATGCTGCCCGGTATGTTTGCCGGAAACTGTGACCGTAAGCGCGCTCTGGAGTTACTGGAACGCGTCGGATTGGCGGAACGGATTTCCCATCGTCCGGCGGAACTTTCCGGCGGGGAGCAGCAGCGCGCTGCTATTGCCCGGGCTTTGATAAACCAACCATCTCTGGTGCTTGCCGATGAACCTACCGGAAATCTGGATTCCCATACCGGGAAGGGGATTTTATCTCTCTTCCGCGAACTCCGCACGGCTGATCCGGAGTTGACAATTGTGATGATTACCCATAATCCGGAAATTATTGGTTGGGCGGATGAATCCTGCACTCTGGCCGATGGTGTACTCTCTTATGGTGTTTAACCACGCCGCCGATCAGCTGCCAGAAATACAGGAAAGATTTTGTTGTTTCAGTTACTTTCGCTGAAAACCAGCTTCTTTTAAGATGTCGGAAACCGCCAATGCAGAAAAAATATTTTGCGGCGTCCGTAAAGGCATGCAGAAAAACGTTTAAGTCGCAAACAGCCGGAATTGCCAGACGGAGGCAAGGTCGCATCAGCTTTTCGTTCTGTGGGTAGCAATATTTATTGGTTTTTATGCTCTTCAGCATGTGGAATGATATGGATTGCTGGAATACATTCTGCAGCTTATATTGAGAAAATGCCAGAAAGAAAAATTTTTTCTTTCTGGCATAACATCCCATTTTTGTACTGTATAATGTACAGATATTACTTTTTACGGCTGATCAAGTAATCGATAAAATCAAATAAATATCCGCGATACTGTGACTCCGGCAGGACTGATAGCGCAGCACGGGATTTTGCGCACATTTCTTGTTCCAGTTGTAACGCTGCTTCTTCTGCGCCAGATTTCCGGATCAGCCCTTGTGCTTTAGCGATATCGTCGTCACGATAGACAGCACGTCGAAGCAGACCGAGCAATTCTTCCCGATCCGGAGATTGGAGCCTGGACAGTGCCGTTACCAATAAAACGGTCGGCTTCGCAGAACGTAAATCCGATCCCAGCGCTTTGCCAAAAGATTTTTCTTCTCCGAAGATTCCAAGGTAGTCGTCGCGCAGTTGAAATGCTACTCCTGCTGCGGTTGCAAATTCTCCCAGTGCACATACTTCCCGACGGGAAAAATTATTGTCACCATAGGCAATAAGCGCACCGCATTCTACAGCAAACCGTAACAATACCCCCGTTTTGAGAGTGTACATTTCCAGTGCTTCTTCTGTCGTTACCGTTGCGATATCCCGCAATGGCATCAGCGTGTCAATTGCTTCCCCGGTAATGAGATCACGGTTGGCAAATTCCTGCATCCGGCGCGACAGCGCAAGTACTACTTCACTGGGAACTCCTGCGTCATGGCTTTTCAGCAACAGCGCATTTGCCCATGCCTGTTGCAGATCCCCACAGAGAATTGCCATGTTACGGCCGGCGATAAACGGGCTGACGCTTGCCCCTTCTGCTGCTTCAGAGTATAGCGAAGCAAAACGGCAGTGGGTGGTCGGTTGGCCGCGCCGCATAGAATCATCGTCAATGATATCGTCATGAACCA
>CALGPR010000055.1 GCA_937960425.1 uncultured Lentisphaeria bacterium | reverse complement strand
GCTGCAAGTATTATTATTTTTAGAAAATTAGGTGTTATTTAGGGATAGATTCTAAATGTGCGCAATTTTCAGGACGTTATCAAATTTTGGAAAACATCACGGCCCGATGACAGTTCGCCGTTTTCCCCGCCGATATCTCCTGCCGTTCCGAGCGCTGCCGCCATCCAGCCCAATCACACCATCTGCCACCGTTCACCCCGCCAGCGCCGACACGATATTCTCCTCGGACAGATCATTGAACGTAACCGGCTGTCGTTGAATGCAGACCCTGACAAACAGCGGCTTCATGAAACTGTTGATATATTGGCGTCGACAATCGGTATGCGAAAAAATATCTTCCACCCACGATTTGCGGGACATCAGATATGCATTCAGTTCTTCTGTAACCAACGCAATTTCGTCTGCGCCAAAACAAAATTCCCTGGACAGATGCTCAAAGTGAAGTGTCACCAATTTCAACATCGCCACCGAGTCGTCTTCTATGAAATTATCCATCACTTTTTTAGATATGCACGACCCGATTGTTCCCCCAATAACTCCGCCGATCACACTCCCGACAACAGGTATGAATGCCCCGCCGACAACAGCGCCGAGCACCCCCGCCGATATTCCGCCTGCCGAAACCGCAATGTTTTTCACGCATTGCATACCGGAAATCCGGCTGCAAACCATTTTGCTGACTTCAATGGATGAGACCACCACCAGCATTGCCGCCGCAGCGGTGGAAGCACTTTTGAGCGTGGCATTGGCGGTTTTATTGAAATTACCCGTCGAACCACCGAGCTTGTAAAGTCCCTCTCCAAACCGGTGAGCAAGTTTGCCGCTGCCGAAATTAAAGTTGATGACACTGTCAAGAAATGCGTTAACCGCTGGAATTCTCTGGACTTGTGAGGTAATGATGAATGCCGCAAATGCTTTACCACCCGCTTGTACCCCCACCATAACCGAAGACTTCAACGCCAGTTTGATATCCCGAGTTTTCCAGTAGACGATCGCAGTGGAAATAATGAACGAAATTCCGCCCGCACTCAAACCGACGATGGTTCCGCGGTAAGCGTCGAATGCCAGACTTTCAATAGTTCCGAATTTGCAGATCGCCTTTGCCTGCTCATAGGTAATATTGCCTCTCCTGACGATATTCCTGGCTTCTTCGGGATCGGAAACCCCGGGAACCCTGCCCTCGCTGATTTTTCTCTTCATCGCTTCCACCGCCGCAGCATACTGGTCTCTGGGAACTTCGAGCTGCATCGGGGTCCCGTCTGAGTTCAGGTAACGATAGTTTCCGGTCTGTTCAGAAAAGGCGGCATTCACACTCTGATTGGCCGTTGCACAGTACTTCGTTTGGATGAACTCTCCATTGACGAGCCGATCGGCGCCATCTTTGGCATTGTCCCCTCCGACAATCACAGCTTTTTTCCCGGTCAGCCGGTCGATCATGGTATTCGCTTCTTCAGCAGCGAAACCGTGCGGCCCCCGGGCATGAGGAGAAACAATACGGACATTTTTCTGCCAGCTCTCAGCAATGCCAGGAATTGAACTACCCCAGGTGGCCGCGTCAATCGCATATTTTGCCAGATTCTCTTTCCGCAGCTCATCGGCAAGTCTCATGCATTGCTCTTCGGTTTCCCGGCACATCGTACTGCAGAAATAATCATGTGGAGTTTGATCCGGATCTTCATAAAATTCCGCGATCCCGCAGGAGTTGCACACCGCAATGTTGTCGCGGTAAAGATTGCTCACATAATAATCGCCATCCGCAAACGTGTAACGCTGAATATCATTCTCCGGGTTCAAAATAAACTCATTGATCGCTTTCTCGTTAACCGCCAGATAACTACGAACAAAGCCCATGCCTTCGGATACGGAAATGCGCTTTGCTTGAAGAAACTTTTTCGAAACCGCTTCACAAATTTTGTTCAGGTATCCCGGAGCGAAAAAAAGTTCACTCCCGTCGAGAGACAACGAAATGAGTTTCTCTTGTCGGACTTTATAATTGGTCACACAACGAACGAAATGTTCGTAACGTCGCTTGTCCTTGTCATTCTTTTTGTCATATTCAAGTTTGTCCAGCAGCCCCGATATATTGGCATAAGTGAAGTCATTGTTGAATATTTTTTCCAACTTGTAATTGGCAAAAAACAATTCGCCCGCGCAATAAATCGAACTACCGGAAAAAATACACAGTAGCGTCACCGTCCAGCCACCCGGTTCAAGAGAGAAAATTCCCATCCCGATTACAAACAGAGTGTAAAACACAACCAGAGCTGCGAATACGGAACAATCTTCCTTGTAATAATCAATATTGTAACCGATTTTCGACAGCAGAGAATCCTGAAGAAATTTCAATATCGTCGACGCCAAAACAATCAAATAGGCCAGCGCCAACCACATAGACGAGAACTGAAACGTAAACAGCAGACCGAACAGCGCACATAAAATCACCGCCAGGGATGAAATCACAATCCGATCATAACTTATAAAATACTTTTTACAGCCCTCAACCATGGCGCCGCAAGCAATCATCAAAATGAGAGTCAACCAGAATAAATTCATTGTACTGTATGCGCCTTTCCCCTAGGTTGGACAACTTTTATGAAAAGATTGGTGTAAAGACCCTTGGTTTACTATATCCCACTGTTTGCCGATTGCAAGTTTCGGCTACGTAACGTTTTTTCTGTAAATTCTCCGAATCTCTGCCGTCAACCTTTCAG
>CALGPR010000054.1 GCA_937960425.1 uncultured Lentisphaeria bacterium | reverse complement strand
TAACAGGCAGAAAGAAAGTGCTTTTTTCATGGTTTTGGTTTCCTCAATGTAATGATTGCCACAGGAATTTCCTCACCGCAACGTGCAGGAGGAACTTGAATTGTTTCCGGAATCGTTCCATATATGTACCCGGGAAGAGCAACGCTATTAAGCAGAATACATTCGCCCTCGCGCCATTCCGGCGGGATTTGCAGCGTTGCTGTTTTTCCGTGCAAAGGAATTTGATGACACCAGCGAAATGAAATTCTGAGCGTATTTCCTTCAATTTTATTGTGTTGCTCTAATTTTTCTTTCGGTGTAATCCCTTGGGATAGGAGGGTGAGAGTATCAGTACTTAAGGTCCAACGATCATTTTTTACCGGTAGACGAAACCACAGCAAATCAATGTCCGGATTAGCACGTATAATTGATGCGATGAATTGTAGATCCGGCGCAGCCAATTCCAGATTACTTGTGTCTCCATTGCCGGAAAATCCTTCGGAGTAAAGCCGTCGAAATGTTCCATCCGCGTGAAAAGACAATACATACGCATAGGTCGGCAGCGCTATTTTAAACTGGCTTTGTGTTGTTCGGGCCTTCTTCAGAGCTGTGGCAACAACGGTACGATCCATCAACTGGTATTTCTCTTTTCTGTGTGTCGGTACCGTAATTCCATGTAATTGCAAAACCCACCAGTCTACTGCTTGGATAACCGTTTTGCTTTCCTGACAATTCAGATGGCAGGGAAGAAGAGTGATCGACAACTCATAACCCGGCAGCCGCATTTTCAGAAGAGACAAAATTTGGGCATAGTGCTTTAACTGGCTTTCCGGTACATCAATATCGAATTGAATTTTTTTTGTTTTCAGGCTGGTAATTTCATGATACAATTCGTTTATTAATTTCTCCGGATTATGCAATGCTTGGGCAGGTACGCGAAGAACTGCTGTCGAGGTTTGATACTTTTCCGGTATTGAAATACGTTGCCATTGCCATTCATTGTTCGTAATTTCCAATTCTGCGCGCAAAATGAAAAGCTCTTCAGCAGCGACTGCATCTGCCGCTTGAGTGACTGCTTCTGTCCACTGCCGTTGCCAGATGTACCATCCGCCAGAAAGCATTTGGGTAAAAAAAAGTACAATACTGAAAAGAAAAAATTTCGTTAT
Source organism: uncultured Lentisphaeria bacterium (assembly GCA_937960425.1). GTDB lineage: Bacteria > Verrucomicrobiota > Lentisphaeria > Victivallales > Victivallaceae > UMGS1518. The sequence goes on along the minus strand of CALGPR010000054.1, from coordinate 393 downwards.
CATGTCGGTTTTTCTCGATTGTTTTTTTCAAGGGGATGGCAATATAAAAGTAATGGAAAAAAAATCAAGTGTCGCCTCAATATTTTCTCTCAAAATCCTTCGTTATTGCCAATGGGGGTTGAAAATGGTAAATAAAAAAGTATAGTAAATAGATATTTATTATTTTATTCGAGAAAAGTATGACTCAGCAGAACACAATATCCGGGAGAGAAAGCTCTTTTCTGAAAGGAAAAATTACTCTTCCGCTTTTAAAATTTACCATTCCTCTGGCTTTGACACTTGCGGTTCAGGCCCTTTATGGCGCTGTAGATATGATCATTGTTGGTCAATTGGCAGAAAGCAGAGACGTTTCCGCGGTCGGAACCGGCAGCTTGATTATGCAGACTGTGACAG
>CALGPR010000053.1 GCA_937960425.1 uncultured Lentisphaeria bacterium | reverse complement strand
GATAAAAGATGGTAGAACTCAAACCTAATAGGGTTTACTCAGTGGACTTTGTACGTGGCTTGACTATGTTTTTAATGATTATCGCCAATCTGGGATTTATCAATCAGCCATGGTGGATGGGGCATTATCAACATGCAGTACGGGGTTGGAGTGGCATGACATATGTCGATATGATCTTCCCGGCATTCATGTTTCTGGTGGGTATTTCCATTCCTCTGGCGTTTCAAAAATATGGGGAGGATCCTGCTTCACGTTTAAAATTACTGGGGCACATTTTAATCCGTACGGCTTCTCTTGAAATTATTGGAGTCCTTTATGAAAATGTGCCGGGTCCGAGTATGGGGATGACAGAGTATTTTTGGCGCGTTTTTTACATGGTTTGTGTCCTTTGTGTATGGCATTACATTAGTAATCCTTCAGAATTGACAAAGAAAATTTCCTGGGCAGTCCGTGCTGTTGGAGCTATCGGGATTGTCTGGTATATCAGCTACTATTCCGGGCCGCAAAATCAATCATTTGGTCCAATTTGGTGGGAAATTCTCGGCTGCATCGGTTGGGCTTACCTCGGGGCATCTTTAATCTATTTCTTTGTCCGTCGAGATGTATTGTTGCTGGGATTGGGGGTGTTGTTGATGATTGCGGCAACTCGTTGTGGACAGGCCGGTAATTTCAACGGTATTTTTTTCCTTGAAAAGGCACACGGCTATTTCTATCTGGTCATCTTGTCAACTCTTGGGACTATAATTGGTTCCCGGCTGCTGATTGAAGAATCAGCACGTGAACGGTTGATTTTCTTCGCCAAATTTCTTGCTTTCATTGTCCTGATTGCTGCTTTGTATACTCCGGATTCCATGGGAGGGCTAAGTAAAGATCGTGGGACAATCGGGTGGCTTTTCTGGTCTGCAGCTGGAGCAACTGCATTATTGATTGTTGCCTATATTATCATAGACTTGTATAAAATTGATAATTTCGCAATCAATTTTATGAAATCAGTCGGGTCGGTGGCTTTGACTGCGTATATTTTCTGGATTATTTATACCAATGTGGTCTATGGTATACCGCTGGGAGAAGATTTATCCCTGGCAGATATACTCTTTTATCCTGGGAAATGGCACGCGTTCTGGGGATTTTTGGCAACAGCAGCAATGTCAACTTTTATTTGTTGGCTGGCAATTTTCTGCCGTAAGCATCGCCTGAGTTTGCATGTGTAAGCTTTTTCGAAATTGAGTGGAGTTACATTCAGCAAAAAAAAATGCGGGAAGGAATTTTTCCTTCCCGCAGCTATTTGGGGATATTTGTAGAAAAGTTTATTCAGTTAATCGCGTTCAGCGCTTGATCAAAGTCTGCTTTGATGTCTTCAATGTTTTCAATACCAACAGAGACACGAATCAAATCCGGTGAAACTCCAGCCGCACGCTGGTCTTCTTCACTGAGCTGTCTATGCGTCATGCTGGCCGGGTGCAATACACAGGTACGAACGTCGGCAACATGAACCACTATCGCCGCCAACTTTAGGTGGTTCATGACAATTTCCCCTTCTTTTTTGCCTCCTTTGACTCCAAAGCAAAGAACACCACTACCTCCCTTCAGATATTCCCGGGCGCGGTCGTAATATTTACTGCCTTCCAGAAATGGGTAGTTGACCCATGCCACATTCGGATGACTTTGAAGAAATTGAGCCAAAGCAAGAGCATTGGCGCTGTGGCGTTCCATCCGCAAGTGCAGCGTTTCCGTTCCAATGTTGGTCAGGTAGGCATTAAATGGAGCCATGCCGACTCCTAAATCGCGAATCCATTGGACTCGGAGTTTTACAGAATAAGGACTGTCTGCAAAATCGCGAGTATACACAAGCCCGTGGTATGTCGGATCCGGCTCCGTGAAGCCGGGAAAGCGTTTGGCATCATACCGAAAATCCCCTTTTTCGACAATAATGCCCCCTACGCAGGCGGCATGTCCGTCAAGGTATTTTGTCGTTGAATGAGTCACAAAATCAGCACCAAACTCAAACGGTCGGCACAGGTAAGGCGTTGGGAAGGTATTGTCTACAATCAATGGTAAATTATGATTGTGGGCAACCATCGCAAATTTTTTAATATCCAGAACTTCCAGCGCCGGATTGGCTAAAACCTCTCCGAAGATGGCACAGGTATCCGGACGAATCTCTTTAGCAATTTCATCTGGTGTTGCTTCCGGGGAGATAAAAGTCACGTCAATTCCCATTTGGCGCAGTTTAGAATCAAAAAGGGTAAAGGTTCCGCCATAAAGAGTCGCACAGCTGATGACGTGGCCGCCTTTCTGGCAGAGGTTCATTATGGATAGAGCATTAGCCGCTTGTCCAGAGCTGGTGGCAACTGCGGCAACACCGCCTTCCAATGCAGCAATTTTCTTTTCCAGTACATCTACCGTAGGATTTGCCAGACGGGTATAGAAGAAACCTGCTGCCTTCAAATCAAAGAGATCAGCAATATTTTTTGCTGTATCGTACCGGAAGGTTGTACTCTGGCAAAGAGGAGCAACACGCGGCTCACCGTTTTTCGGTTCATAGCCTGCCTGAACCGCTTTCGTTTCAAAATTCCACTGGTTGTTCATATTCGATAATTTCCTTTCAGTCTGCCAACCCCGCGCAACAGGCGCGTAGTGTAGTATATAATTCGTATTCAAATCTGGTTTCAAAACGGGGAATTTGTTTGTTTAAAATTGCCGTTCGCATGATTTCGAGTTTTTCTTTTAGTTCCGATACGCTCAGGTGAACAGCTCCCTTGAATGTCATCGTTACAGGAATGTTTCCGGCAAGAATTTTTTCCATCAATTGATCCATTTGTTCCGCTGCAGAGAGAAGCGTTAATTGGGCATCCGAATCAATTTTACACTCTATCCCTGCCGCAATATTGGCACAGAACGTTGAAACAACGGAATTATAGTCCGGCAGTCCGCCCGGCGCAAATGCGTTTTCAAAAAGCAGGACTGAGGAGCGAAAGGCATTTTCTGTTGCGGTTTTCAACAGTAGTGCCGCCCCATCGCGTTTGGACTTATGGTATGGCAGTTTCCCGGCGTATCGAGTGGTTGAGGCCAAGGCAATTACGCCTGAAAACTGAGTCGTTGTTACAGCTGCAAGCAGTTGTTCGAGTAATCGCATGTTCGTCTGGTAAAGTCTTTCTCCGTCACTATCGCGACTGATTGCTGCAAAATGGATGATCCAATCACAATGCGCTACAAAATGCTGCAACATCTCCGGGTCATTGAACCAGGACCGTTCAAAGGCAATTAAGTCAGTTTCTCTGTTGCCGCGGATTCTCGCCGCAAGCGTCATGCCGAGACAGCCTGTGTTACCAGTAATTCCGACCCGGATCATTTATCTGGTTCCTTCTGGGGTGAAGCGGTGATGATGCCCACTGTTGCTGGATTGGCAAAGAAGCGCCGGGAAACCCGATGAACTGCTGTTTTGTCAATGGCACGATAGGTTTCGATTTCTTCTGCCGCACTCATAGGGGTATCCCCATAGTATTCACTTAACATCCAGCGCAATAGAGTTTGTTCACTTCGGGAACAATTGTCTTCGATATCAGCAATCAGGCGTTTTTTTGCGCTTTCCAGTTCTGGAATCGTCAGGCCTTCTTCCGCCATGCGGCGGAGTTCTGCACGGATTAGTTGGAGTACTTCTTCGCCTGCCCCCTGTTTTGTGCCTGCATACAAAGTAATAGCCCCGCGGTGAAATCCGCGTGTCATCTGTGCTCCGGTAGCATAGGCCAGTGCTCGATCTCCTCGAATGGTTTTGAACAGGCGTGAGCTCATTCCATTGAGAGCATTGTTGAGCACATCGAGAATAAAACGATCGGGATCAAAGTTGTCACATCCTGGCAGAGAACAGCAAACATAAGATTGCTCACGGGGAAGTTCGATCTGCTGCTCCAGTTGCTTATCCGGGAAAAACGGCGGTGTTGGCAATGACAAAGTTTGACTGTTCCAAGGTAAAATGGCATCAAGTTCCTCTGCAAAAGCAAGAACTGCATTGCGGTCAAAATTTCCGGAAAAACCAAGCAATACCCGGTCTCGATTCCATAGACTTCGGTAAAATTTTAAAAGCTGGGCTGCCGTAATTCGGGAAACCGATTGTTCTGTGCCGATCCGGGGTAAGGCAAAAGGATGATTCCCGTACAGTAATGCCATTGCCGCTGCAAATGCCTGGGTACGCGGATCCAGCGCCCGGGTACGTATGCTTTCAATTTGTGTATGTTTTTCCCGAACAAGCGCGTCTTTGTCAAATTCAGTTTCCCCAAGAACGGTTTTCATGATTTCAGCAAGTGCATCTAAAGATTCGCTCATGGCATTAAAATTCAGCAAAATTGACTGATTGCCTACTGTGCAGGAACATTCTATCGCGTTTTCGTCAATCAGATCATTCAGTTCATTTTCACTATAACGCCGTGTGCCGCAAAAAAGCATTTCTCCAAGCAGGGTACTAATTCCCGCATTAACCGGAGTTTCAAAAAGACTGCCACCGGGTAAAATGATGGAAGCGTCCATCAAAGGCAGGCGGTTATCCGGCAGCAAACGGACGCGAAGCCCATGAGATGTTGTCAACATTTCCGGTTTTTCTGGAACTGCAGAAACGGCGTTACTCTTGTATTTTCGACGGGAAGTTTCCGGATATTGTGTAACAATCGAAAGTTTACATTCCTGATAATAGGCGGCTGCAACACGGCGAATATCCTCGGCAGTTACCGATTCAATGCGTTGCAATTCCTGAGACGGCATTAAAACGTCCCGGTTGCATCCCAGTTCGTTGGCAATGTATTGAGCGATAGCACTATTCGTCTTCAGCTCACGCAGCAAGGCTGCTTTTTGCTGATTTTTTTCGCGCCGTAACTCCTGATCTGAAACCGGCTCTTCGGCAATTCTGTGTAGATGTTTTAATACTTCTTCAATAACTTTTTCAGCTTTATCTGGAGACGTGAGTGCATGAATGGCGCTGAGGCCGGTTTCTGCAATCGTAATACCGGTGGTGACAATTTTGACTGCTAATTGCCGCTCCAGTTCCAAGTCTCGCACCAGGCGGCTGCTGGTATTTTGCCCCAAAATTCCCAGGAG
>CALGPR010000052.1 GCA_937960425.1 uncultured Lentisphaeria bacterium | reverse complement strand
TTTGCAGCCGTGTATTTTCGGCGAGCAACTTCCGAGTCTGTTGCTCCAGCGATTCGACTGCCCGTGCCAATTCGAAACGGTTGTTCAGTAATAACGTATGGTCGGAAACTGCGCCATACGCTTTGCCCGGCAAATTTAAGAAGGGATAAAAAAAATCTCCGGCGACACGTCCGGCAGAGAGGGCTAACACCCGGAACACTGCGAGCAACACAACCACGACGCCAACTGCGACAAGGGCATTTGTCGCTTTACGTCGGGACCCGATCCGTTCGCCTGTTCCTTTTAGTGCCATTTGCCGGAGTGTCCTTTGCTCAGAGATATCTGTCTACGCTCCGTTTCAACAAACACTGTTCAAACGGTCGCGAACTGCAGCAAGTTCCGCAGAAGCATCGGTGACAAGTTCATCGATAAGATCTTTGACCGGGAGAATTTTTCCTGCCATGCCGACAGATTGCCCAGCCATCATGGAGCCGAAATCAACATCTCCTTCGACAACCGCGCGGCGGAGTGCTCCCATCCAGTATTTTTCAACTTCTTCCTGGGCCTGCTGGCGGTGAATTGTACCGCTTTCCAGTTCCCGCAACAGACGCAGCTGGAGTTCCCCGAACGCAGCCATCCCTTTATTATACAAGGCACGTACCGCAACCACGGGAAGCTTGGAGTCATATTGCGGCGTTGCGACTGCATCACGGCTTTTGGCGCGGGCAAAAGCGTCTTTAAAGGCGGGATGCGCCTGGCATTCTTCTGTCATCACGAAGCGGGTTCCCAACTGGGCACCCGCTGCCCCCATCATCAGGGCGTGGGCGATCATTTTTCCGGTAGCAAAACCGCCGGCCATAAAGACTGGAATCTGATCGCTGACTTTGAAGAGAACTTCCTGCATTAAAACGATCGCGGAGACGTGGCCGATATGACCGCCGGCTTCGCTGCCTTCAAGGATCAACGCATCAGCACCAAAGCGGATCATCCGTTCCGCAATCGAAGAAGTTGAAGCAAAGCAAAGTACCTTTTTGCCAGCATCTTTGGCGATGGCAACTTCTTTTTCCTTTGGAAACGATCCGGCGAAAACAATATAATCAACCGGCATATCTTTAATCATGGCCAGGTGCTCATGATAGGCCGGCGCGATGGTAATCAAATTGACGGCAAAAGAATTTTGAGTCAAACTTTTCAGTTCGGTAATCTGTTTGGCAAGGATTTCGGTGGGAGCGTTTCCCCCGGCAAGGCACCCGAAGCAACCGTTATTACAAACAGATGCAACCAGTTTGGGTTCAGAGACCCAGGTCATCGCTCCGCACATAATCGGATATTTGCTCTGAAGGAATTCCCGGCCTCGGGCCGCATAAGAGTGAAATAATGCGTTTTCGGACATAATCTTTCTCAATTGTTACTGTTGTTTCAGCAATTCATCCATCATTGTCCGGCGATATCGGAACGAGTCCTGGAATTTTGCGTCTTTCTCTATCGTATACGATACCGAAGAAAGACCATTTGTGTGCTCCGCGACCGTCACACAATCCTGATTTTTATTGCATAAAACAACAAAGTTCGCACAACGGCCGCACAACGGCATTGTGCCGAAACCCACCGCCCGGCAAACGGGAAAAGTCGGGAATATCCCGACTTAGCCGCGCGTATTACGTCTGCCAGTTTCCCTTCTCCGGCGATCCGGACGGGGAATTTCCTTTTTTAACCGCGTGGCAGTCCGCCACACGAAACGACAATCAAAGGGCATTACAACGAATTTCCAACGCCAGGACATGATTTTTGCCTGGCGCGATAACTCGTTTATCAGTTCCTGCGTTTGCGGTTTCAACGCAAACCATTTTAAGATAATCCTTGTCTCCAAAGTCCGCCATACGGCGTGACTTGTCTATCCAAGGATTCCAAACGACAGTAGAACAGCTGCCTGACTTGGAAACAAAAATATCCCGATTCCCGGCACGGTCATGGATAACCGTTTCCGCTTCTGTATCTTGATAAATCCGATCCACTTCGCAATCGAAAGTAATTTCTCCCGATTGAAGTTTCTCTGTTTTGTCCAGAGAATCGAAATAAGAACAGTTTTCAAGGTTAGCTACAGATGTTTCCGCAATTGCACCGACAGCAAAATAAGAGTGAAGCGCCGCGGAAAAAGCTACCTCTGCCTTAGTCCGGTTTGTCACCGTCAATGCCGCCCGTAAAGACGGCCCTACTGCTACAGTATAGCGAAAATCAAACCCGAAATTCCGATCCGGAGGCAATTCAGCACCGTCAAGAGCCAATTCAATCACATCGTACTGCCCTTCTTGACGGACATCAGCAATACGCCAGGAAACGAGCCGGACAAAACCGTGTGCAGGGTATTTGTCTGGAATCGGGTACCCTCCGAAAAAAGGTGCGCAAATGGGAATCCCGCCGCGAATCGGCTTCCCCTTGGCATAGACGGCATTGTCGCTAACGAAAAGGACATCCTGTCCGCCCAGAGGAATATACGAAAGAATATGGGCCCCGTGAAGCGCAATGACGCAACTGGCAAAAGCATTGTTGATTTTGACACAAGGCAAATTGCCGGCTCCTGACACGAAGGAAACACTATTACTGCCATATTGGCGATTCAGTTTTTCAAGCATAACAAATTCATCCTCTTTATGATACCTCATCAGGAAGAGCAACGGTCTTGATGTTCATTCTTTTCCGGCACACATATTTCTTCCCAACTCAATGTTTCAACTGCCGCTCCAGAAGTGCGACTGAACGGCGGATGGACTCATCGCGTTCGCACAGCTCCGGCACTTTTTTCATCGCATTAATGACAGTTGCGTGGTTTTTTCCGAATGCCGCTCCGATTTCCGGAAAAGAATAGTTGGTCATACGGCGACAAAGATACATGGCGATCATCCGCGGTTCTGCGATATTTTTGGGCCGTTTTTGGCTGAGGATGTCGCTCATACGGATATCGAAATGTTCAGCGACCTTGCGTTGAATATCTTCAATGGAAATAATGCGAGAGGCATTTTCTTCTTCGATCAAGCTGTGCAGCATGGATTCAGCACGTTCGATCGTAATTTTCTGGTGCATTGCAGAAGAAAAACCGACCAGTCGAGTCAATGCCCCCTGAAGGCGGCGCACACTGCTGGAAATATTCTGGGCAATAAACTGCAAAACTTCGTCATCCAGTTTGATTTGCTGGTCTTCCTGAAGCTGCTTGAGGATAGCAAGACGGATTTCAAACCCGGGAGAAGAAATTTCCGTTGTCAACCCC
>CALGPR010000051.1 GCA_937960425.1 uncultured Lentisphaeria bacterium | reverse complement strand
TTCGGGAAATCTGAAAAAGCAAATCAGCGAAGAAACATGTGAGCGCATTTGCCGTATTGCCCGGGAAAATGGTTACACTCCCAATTTTACTGCCCGGGCTCTGGCCAGTGGGAAAAGTTATAATATTGGTTTTGTCTGTCCTGCTGCGGAATGGTTGCTTGACCCGATGTTTCAATATATTCAATACGGAGTCGTCTGCAGCATCAACCAGACGAATTACAATATTAATTGCTTTTATCAGCTAAACGATAAATTCTTCCAGAAACTGGAGGAAGCACGCTTAGATGGACTGATACTCTTTTCCAATCATATGACTGAGGAAATTGCACAAACACTGGAGTTGCCGATTCCGATAATAGCCATAGACCTGTTCTTACCCGATTCACTTCAGCGTTCGGATATCGTTTGTGTGTGTAGTGACTATATAGGGGTAGTGCAGAAAATTTTTGCAGAATTTGCTGCGATAGATTGCAGGAACATTGCGGCAATTATCCCATTATCACCAGATTGCCAACCGAACGATATCCTTGCAGAAAGTTTTCTGCGTGAAGCTCTGAAATACAAACAATCGGGGATGAATGCGGTGATGTTTAATCCACGGATTGAAGATCATGGATTGAAGTGTACTGGGTTTGAGGCAATGGTAGAAAAAGTTCTGCAATCCGGAGAAATTTTTGACGGAGTTTATATTGATGTTTATGCTGATTACGGGAGGCGATTTCTTGAATTAGCTGCAGCTGCCGGCAAAATCCCTGGAAGAGATTTTGAATTGATTTTGACGGATACAGCCAGGAGAGAGTATAAAACAGGTCAGGTATGGATACAGGACGGTGAACTTTTGGGAAGAATGGCATGGCAGACACTGAAAGATTTGCTTGCTGGCAACCCTTCAGTGCAGAATGTGACTGTACCGTTCCGTAAAATTGAACAAGGGTAAAAAAATGGGAAAGAAGACAATGAAATGGAATTTACAGCGATGGGCCGTCGCAGCAGTTTTGGGAGTAACCGCTGTTGCTGTAAGAGCTGAAGAAGGGGCGGACAGCCGATATTATCAGACTCGTGGCGGGTTGACCGGCTATTTGGCGGATGAGTTAGTGACGGAATTTATGCCTCTGCCGGACAACGCTTCAGATCAGCGTCACGTTTATCGGATGGCACGTCACCGTTTTGATACTGTTACTGCTGAGGAAGCAACCCGGATTGTTAAAGACTATAAGAAACAGGGAATCAACCTGATCATTTCGGAAAACAATCGTTATTTGATGTCTGAATACGGCACAACTCCGGGGGGAAATACGACACTTCATTCCGAAAAAACACTGGACTCCATTATTGAAAATACCAATCGGATGATTGCCGCTTGCCATGCAGAAGGAATATTATTTATCCATCATATTACTGCAACGATGGTCGACAGTGCAATTTTTGAAGAGCATCCGGACTGGGCGGCAATTCTTCTCGACAGTGGGGAAACACTTCAAAATCATTACGGTACCGGCAACAGCTGCATCAACAACGAAGAATATATGCAGGCATTTTACCGGGCGTTGGAAAGACTTCTGACAGAATGTCCTGATGCGGACGGAATTATGGTAGATGAAATCCAGTTTTTCGGAGATACTCTCTGCGGTTGTGCGGGATGCAGAAAACAGTTTGCTGCAGATACAGGTATGGAACTTCCTTCTGTTGCAGAGTACCGTGCCGGATTTGGGCAGGGACAGGCAAATCCCGTTTTCTACCGATGGCTGGACTGGCGTACAGAAAAAATAGCTGAACATCACCGTAAAATTCGAGAATTAATTAAAAAAAATAATCCCGACAGCAACTATTTTCTTTATTTATGCAATAACTCCAGTGATTGGCCATTTTTTCACACTGGTTTGGAGATCAGCAAATTTTTACCCTATGCTGATGCTGCCGGTT
>CALGPR010000050.1 GCA_937960425.1 uncultured Lentisphaeria bacterium | reverse complement strand
TTTTTTGATAACGGCGAAGAATTTCCCGGGATTTTCTGCATCCGCAACGCATCCTGCTGTTTGCGACGCAAAAAGCGGATCAACGATTGGCGGCACAACTCATGCGCCATCCACAGATCTTCATCAGGAATAGCATTCATTGCCTCATTCAACGCATTGTAACTGAGAGCAGAGCGCCAATTGATGCTCAAATAGCGATCATACAAAACCAGCTTCCGTTGCGAAATCCAACTGGGAATATGGACACCATTGGTGATGTGTTTAATCGGAATTTCATCGATTGCACGCCCCGGCCACAAATGCTTCCACATGTTGCGGGCAACCTCCCCATGCAACTTACTGACACCGTTACTGTAATTGGCCATACGCAATCCGAGCACGGTCATCGACATTTCTGTAGCATGTGCCCGATCGTTGATTGGAATGCCCCAATTGATCATTCTCTGCAAATCAATCTGAGCTTCAGCCGCATAAGGCTCGAGATAAGGACGAAGCAAATTCAAATCAAAAACTTCATTTCCTGCCGGCACTGGCGTATGTGTCGTAAAGACATTGGAACGCCAGACTACTTCCAGCGCAGATTCCGGATCAAATCCGCAATTACAAACCAGATGAGCAATTCTTGCCACCGACAGAAAAGCCGCATGGCCTTCATTCATATGGCAGACAGAAGGATCGTAGCCAAGAGCAATCAAAGCTTTAAAGCCGCCAATTCCCAACAGGATTTCCTGTTGAATCCGCATCGTTTTGTCGCCGCCATACAACCGCCAGGTAATTTCGCGAAATTCCGGCGGATTCTCCGGAATTTCCGTATCAAGCAGAATCAGAGGGATATTGCCAACCTTCAACTCCCAAACCGCGGCATACAAGTCGCGATCCTTCAGCTTAACTTTAATCGTAACCGTATTTCCGTCAAGATCATATGCCCGTTTGATCGGCATATTGTGCAATTCATTTTCAGGATAACGCTCAATCTGCCAACCATTGCGATCCAGGAACTGACTGAAATATCCTTGACGATAAAGTAAACCTACCCCCACCAATGGGACTTCCAAGTCACTTGCTGCCTTCAAGTGGTCGCCAGCAAGGATTCCCAAGCCGCCGGAGTATAAGCGCACGCTTTCATGAATCCCGAATTCCATGGAAAAATAAGCAATTTTCCGTTTTTTCACATCACTGGAATTTGCAAGTTGCCGTTCATATTCTGCGCGAACAATATGAAGTTGCCGGATAAAGTTCGGATCATGTGACAATTCATCCAATCGAGCGCGCGGAACGCGGGAAAGAAACTCCCGGGTGTTGCCATGAACTTCCACCCACAACGTCGGCTGAATCCGGATAAATAATTCAATAGCCAGCGGATGCCAACACCACCACATATTGTAAGACAATTCTTCAAGAAATTTTAATTCTTCCGGAAGTGCCGGTGCAATATTAAACAATTGAATGCTACTCATAATTTCCTTTTATTAAATTTCAGCGGATTTTTCCGTGTTCACTCTGCTGCAAATTTATTCCACAATCAAAAGACTGTTGATCGTACCGAGGTCATTAGGGATAAAATTGGGATTCAACGGATCAACCGTCCATTCGCCATCAATCACAAATTTGTATTCATAGCGTCCGGGAGGCAGCAGAATCACACCAGTATAAACACCAGTACCTTTTTTATCAACAAGAACTTTTGCTTCCGGATCCCAATCATTGAAAGACCCCGCAACACTGACCGATCGGCCGGGGATGCTGACAAATTCAAAAGTAATACGGCGTTTTCCAGTTTTTGCGGCAGCGCCGGAACCAGTTGCACCCGGCCTATCGCTGTTACCTTCCGCTGGATTTGTTTTCGTTATCAAACGTTTTTTATTCATTTTTCGCTCTCCTGCAAAAATGGATTTCTCACGATAATCAAATTTGCCCTCTCTCTGCAATACCATAG
>CALGPR010000049.1 GCA_937960425.1 uncultured Lentisphaeria bacterium | reverse complement strand
ACGTGCGCGACGGCAACTGCTGGAAGCAGGTATCCGATGCGATCGAGCTGGCCAAGCATTCGGACAAGCCCACGCTGATCGTATGCCACACGGCTATCGGCTTTGGTTCGCCCAAGGCGGGCATGGCGTCGGCGCACGGCGAGCCGCTCGGCCTTGAAGAGCTTGCGGCAACCAAAGCCAACTTGTCTTATGATTATCCGGAATTTGAAATTCCTCAAGAAGTTTACGATCTATGCAATGCCCGTGTAACCGAACTTGAAAATGCGGCAATTGAGTGGGAAAAAGAATATAATGCCTTCCTCAACGCCAATCCGAAAGCCACAGAAAAAATTTCTGCTCTGGTCAACCGGACTGTTCCGGAGAATCTGCTTGAAGAGTTTCTGAAAGTAATTCCAACCAGTAAAGCGGCGGCAACTCGTGTTTCAAACGGAGCTGTGCTGCAAAAGGCGGCAGAACTTGTCCCCGCATTAATGGGAGGCGCAGCTGACTTGGCGCCATCAACCAAAACGGCCATTGCAGGTGCTGAAAGTTTTTCCGCAGAGAACCGCAGCGGCCGCAACCTGCACTTCGGGGTTCGTGAATTGGCAATGGGAATGGCCGCCAACGGCATGGCATTATATGAAACCATGATCCCATATTCTTCGACATTCTTTGTCTTCAGCGATTATATGAAGCCGGCAATCCGGTTAGCAGCATTGCAAAATCTACATCAAATTTATATTTTCACCCATGATTCTTTCTATGTTGGAGAAGATGGGCCAACTCATGAACCGGTTGAACAGTTGATTATGCTGCGGACGATTCCCAACTTAACGGTGATTCGTCCGGCAGAAGCGCATGAAGTTGCTCATGCGTGGGCAGTGGCACTCAAAGCGAATGGACCGGTGGCTTTGATTAATACCCGCCAGGATGTGGAACCTTTTCCGGAAGAACTGGCTGCAAAAATCGACGTTGCCCGCGGAGCTTACGTTTTAAGTGAAGACGAGGGATTCAAAGTGATTCTGATTGCAACGGGATCAGAAGTGAATCTGGCTCTGTCTACCGCGAAGTTAATGCGCGCCAATGGAGCGAAAGTTCGTGTTGTCTCGATGCCAAGTCAGGAGCTATTTCTGAAACAGTCCAAAGAATACCGGGATGCAGTGCTGCCGCCCAGTTGCAAAAAACGTGTCTCCATAGAAGCGGGAGCAACCTTTGGCTGGCATCGTTTTATCGGCGATGAAGGGTTGGCGATCGGTCTCGATCATTTCGGAGCTTCAGCGCCATATAAAGTACTTGTGGAAAAATTCGGCTTCACGCCAGAGACAGTACTGGAAAAAATCCGGGCGCACTTTGGTTGCCATGACGGCAATTGTGCCTGTCAATAAAATCTCAGTAACGCCTTCCCGTGCTGGTACTTTGGGATACGGCATCGGGAATGCTTTCTGTCGCAAAAAACTGTTGCCGGTGAAATACTTCCGGCAACAGTTTTTTATATTTAAGTTTATTTTCCTTTCATCATGGCCGCGATATCAGCAGCAGCTTCCCCGGTGGGTTTGATATCAAATTTCTCGACCAGAACTTTTGCGACCCCAGGCGAAAGAAATGCAGGTAAAGTTGGACCTAAACGAATTCCTTTAAATCCTAAACTCAACAGAGCCAATAAAACAGCAACAGCCTTCTGTTCGTACCAACCAATATCAAAGGAAATCGGCAACGCATTTACATCTGGCAGTCCAAAAATTTCCTTTAATTTCAACGCAATCACTGCCAGAGAATAGGAATCGTTGCACTGTCCGGCATCCAGAACCCGCGGAATCCCACCGATGTCTCCAAGAGCAAGTTTGTTATAACGGTATTTTGCACATCCGGCAGTCAAAATTACCGTATCCTTCGGCAAATTCCTGGCAACTTCGGTAAAATATTCCCGATCCCGGTGACGACCATCGCATCCCGCCATGACAACAAATCGGGCAATTGCACCATTTTTTACGGCATCAACAATCTGATCCGCCAAAGCAATCACCTGATTATGAGCAAATCCGCCGACAAGTTCTCCTGATTCCAATTCTTTCGGAGGAGGACAAGTTTTGGCTAAAGCGATAATCGTCGAAAAATCCTTCTGCTCCCCTTTCCGGCGATCAGGAATATGCGGAACTCCGGGATATCCAGCCATGCCGGTTGTGAAAATCCGATTTTTATAGCTATCCTGGACAGGAGTAATACAATTTGTCGTCATCAGGATTGGGCCGTTAAATGCGGCGAATTCTACATTCTGCCGATGCCAGGCATTGCCGTAATTTCCATACAAGTGTTTAAAACGCTTTAATTTGGGGTAATAATGTGCGGGCAACATTTCACTATGCGTATAGACATCAATTCCCTGATTTTCGGTCTGAATCAACAGCTCTTCCAAATCCAGCAGATCGTGCCCGGAAACCAGGATTCCCGGCCGTGTGCCAACGCCTAATTTTACGGATGTGATGCAAGGATTCCCGAAACGTGACGTATTCGCGGAATCCAGCAAGGTCATCGTCTTCACTGCCGTAGCCCCACATTCCAGCACAAGAGCTGTCAATTCCGCAGGATCTGAGCATGTCACAGTTGCTGCAAGTGCTTTCCAAATAAACTGATAGATTTCTTCGTCTTCAAATCCCAGCATTGCCGCATGATCCGCATAAGCGGCAATTCCTTTGACGCCATACGTAAGAAGTTCCCGCAAAGAGCGAATGTCTTCATTTTCAGTAGAAAGCACGCCAAGAGGAATTTCGTTTACCGACGATGAACGCTCGGACAGTGTTTTTGCCTTCGATAACTGAATACGGAGTGCATGCTCGTCAAAGTTGGCATTGGTAATCGTCATGAACAAAGTCTGGACGGCAAACAGCCCAAGCTCTTTTGAGCACGGCTTATGTAAAGCAAGCCATTTGAGTTCCCGTACCAATTCATCCTGCAAATTAGCAATTTCCGGTTTTTTCCCGCACATTCCCGAAACAGTGCATCCGTAATTTTTGCAAGTTTCCTGACATTGATAGCAAAACATTGTGTTTTCCATAAAACTATTCTCCTCTTTGATAATCGCCGTCGATTCCGACAACGACAGTTTGTATTTTCAGTTCGACGCCAGCAAGAGCCAACGCCTTTTGTACGATCATTTCCGTGCCTTTGCAGCACGGGACTTCCATCCGCGCGACTGTTACAGAGCGAATCGAATGCCGTCGAAACACTTCTGCCAGTTTTTCCACATACAATTCATTCCGCCCATCAAGTTTCGGGCAGAAAACAATCATAATGCGATTCGGCCGCAACTCAGATTGAAACGCTTTACAGGCAAAAGCGGTACAATCGGCCGCGATCAACAAATCGGCATCATCAAAAAAAGCTGAAGCGGGATTCAACAATGCAAGTTGTAACGGCCACGGTGTATTGGTCTTAAATTCAGCACAAGGCTTTTCCGGCGTTTCTGCAAAATCAATCTCCTTCTCCATTAAATATTCTTTTGCCTGCCGATACAATTCCATCTCGCCATGATTTTTCAAGTGCTGAAGGTGCGCCAAAATCGTATTTTTTCCACCTTTTACGATATTTTCCATCACAACCTTTTCATTATACGGCTCTGCCTCACGCTCTACAATCCGTAACGCGCCTGTCGGGCACGTGCCAATACAGGCCCCCAGGCCATCGCAAAATAAATCGCTGACCAGACGCGCTTTCCCATCGATCAACTGCAAAGCCCCCTCAGCACAATTGGGAATACACTTTCCACATCCGGTGCAACGGCTTTCGTCAATTTCAATCATCTTTCGTTTCATAAATTACCCTCTTGCTAAAAAAGTTTGTTAATACGAACTAACTTCGTTTCTAAAAAAATTTATTCCTGAAAAACCAAATGCAAATCCTGAATCAACTCTTCGCCGACCTGTTTCAAATCAAAAGCCATTCCGGAAAGCCCCCATTGCTTGACCAACAGCCGGACTGGCCCCATCAAAATCCGGAATTGCATATTCATCGCAATATCCGAACGGCATTCACCTCGTTTTTGCGCCTCTTCGAGTAGTTCGACAATCAACTGTTTATGGCGATGCATCATCATCTGAAATGTTTCCGCATTACTGCTGTCGTTCCAAAAAAGTTCTTCTGCAAACATTACTTTTGCTAATGGCGGATCTTCAAGAATCAATTGAATACGGCTCCGAATAAAATTCTCGATTCCAGACCAACCACCATTTCCCCGTCCGCCACATTGAACAAATGCAGAATCTCCACGAC
>CALGPR010000048.1 GCA_937960425.1 uncultured Lentisphaeria bacterium | reverse complement strand
GTCGTACCTGGCCGACGCAGGCAGAGGCGGAGAGATTCCTGGACGAAAAACTCGAACGGAATATGCAGGCGTTGAAAGCAATCAATCCGAAAATTGCTGAACGTTGCGGCATCATTCTCGGTAGTTTTAATCTGATGCCATACATTTCTCTTGACCATTATCCATCGGTCGATTACAAAGTTTATCTTGATATGCAGATGAATCGTCTGGCAAATTCTGAAGAATTTGATCAGCTTTCCATGGTGGGATACTGGGGAAATTCGTTGATAGACGAAGATCTGCAGCATTGGAGCCTGGAACTTTTGCGTCATTATTGTGTGGAAGGGAAGCGGACAATGCTTTCTGACGAATACAATTACCAATATGAACTTCCATATCTGATTAACAATGACTTTAAAAAAGGGTTGGAAGGTTGGAAGGCGACTGTAGGCAGAGATGGCGCAATTACTCCTCAAAGCAATCCGACGTTTGCGGAAGACAGTATCGGGATTTGGCAACGCGGGGGATCGGATGCCGGGGATTATTTTATTGTTTTCAAACGCGGTTCAGAGCCGAACTATCTGCAACAGACTGCAAAATCGTTGACAGTTGGAGAAACCTATATGCTTGAATATGTTACAGCAGATTATCAGGACATTCTCCATGCAACTGTTAATCCAATGGATCATGTGCTTCATGCCGAATTGCCTGAGGAGAATGCGGATGTATTGAGCGTACGGGAATATATTGACATGAGGCCGCAACATTTTTATGGAAAGACTGATTTTGCCAGAATTAACTTGAAGCAGATTATTTTTAAAGCAAAAACTTCGGAATTACCGGTAACTTTTACCGATCATATCTCAACGATTGTACCTGGCGTCGGGAAATTCGGACAGGAAAAAGTCTTGGCGTTTGTCCGAATTAAGCCATTTTTTCCGGACGTGAGGAAATAGTTTTTCCTGGATTTGTTTTTGGTTATCATTCCCTTAGAGAGGTTGTCTCCGGGCACTGTATAGTATATATTATAAAAACATTCAAAATCGATCAAAGATTCCAATTTGCTGACAGGAGAGAATTTCAATGAATTTCGTTAAGACATTTTGTACGTTAATGGTTTGCGCATTAGCGTGTGCCTCTTATGCCTCCCGGCCGATGCCGCCGGAGAAAAATTTCAAAGCTTTTCCACGGGTTTTTCCTGTTGATAGTACGAAAGAAATCACCATTACGTTTTCCGATGAGACCGTGCTGGATGGAGAAGGTACCCTTCAAGTCCGCTTTGATTGTGAAAATCGACGGATGCCGGGGAGGCCTGGTGAATATCTGGAACATTGGAGCCGTGGATTTGTCCCAATGGAGTTTTCCCGAAAAGGGAATACAATTACAGCGATTTTTCCCTGCGGCCAGGATGAACAGGAATGTCGGATCCTTGTAGAGAAAGCTGATGCTGATGGCAATATACTTGCAGAATTGGCATCAATTCCTGTGTATGTTCTCCGGGAGGATCTCTATGCTTTGCGGCCTTTTCGTGGTGATTTGCATATGCACAGTCGGCGTTCTGATGGAAGCGTCTGGGCTCCGGATATTTTGCGTGAAGCTCGAAAAAACGGCTATGACTTTGTGGTTATTTCTGACCATTATACTCAGGCCGGTTCTCAGGATGCAGCTGAAGAACTGAAAAAATTAAAAACCAATCTGTTTACTTTTCCCGGGGAAGAGATCAGTCCCTGGGATTACGGTACAGACATCCATGTTGTCGCAATCGGTGCAAAAACGGGCATTACTGATCGGATTAATGCCAATGTTGAGGCGTTTCAAAAGGCAACAGAAGAGATTGAAGCAACATTGCCAGAACGTTTTGACTCGATTGTCCGGAAGCAGATTGCCGCCAGTGAAGTGATTTTCAATTGGATTCGCGAAGAAGGGGGAGTTGCTGTGTATGCACATCCTTTCTGGGCAACTACCGGCACAAAAATTTACGTACCCTGGGAAGCAACGGAAGAGTTGATTCGCCGGAATAATTTTGATGCGTTGGAAGTTTTTACCTGTACAAGTACCCGTGAGGCCACTTTGAGTGAATCATTCTTCAACCAAATGCGGACAGAAGGGTTGAAAACTGCGCCCTTTGGAGTCAGTGATGCCCATTACCATGCCGACATGTCAGGAGGTTTTGGAGTAAATTACACGATTTACTTTGCGGAAGAACCGACTTGGGAATCGTTTCAAAAGGCAGTCAAAGCGCGAAACACAGTTGCCGTACGCTGTATGGACGGACACAGCTGGGGAAAAAGTTTTTCCAAAGTCGAGGATTACCAGTATGTGCCGGAGCGACTTGCTGGAGAGTACCGACTGGTAAAATATGCAGAATTTTTACTTCGTGAGTTTTATCCGGAACATCAGGCAATTACTGATCGGGAATGTGTTGACGTATTTGGAATCGAAGGTGAAGGCAATTCGTGGGAGCCGGTCGCGGCGAATACGGATGAATTGTGGAACCTGTTCTCCGGAAAATAGATCCATAAGGAACAAAAGGAAACCACGTTTGATGGTTTCCTTTTTTTATGCATTAATAATCAGAAATACCTGAATGAATATGGTATGGTAATCGCATTGAATTGAGAAAGTACAATGTTTTTGCCGATTCAGGATGTCGGGGAAGCAACCGGAAATAACATTTTTTCGTGTCGCGAGTCGCAGACAATCATGAGTCCATGCTGTTTGAGAAAGAGTAGTTCTTTTTTGCAGAGGAATCGTCCCTTGTCGCGTGAAATGCCGCTTGGTGTTGTCTATTTTGCGAAGCGTTCGCGCATGATATCGAAGAATTCATTTTGTTTTTCTTCGTCCCAACCCGTCAGATAGCTGCGCGCTTTTGTTTCATCCACTTCTGTGCCCAGTCCCAGAAAATAAATTGCACCAAGGTGTTGCAACGCATTTACATCACCGGATTGGGCGGCTTGTTCAAAAAGTTGGCGCGCTTTGGCATAATCGATTTCTACCGGCTCTTTGCCGTAAAAATAGAATTCCGCCGCATTCCCCGCTCCAACCGGATTGCCATTCCTCGCTGCACACTCGTAATATTCCAATGCCGTTGCCATGTCAACAGGCCTGCCAATTCCGTTTTCCGCCATAACTCCCAGGTTATTCCAAGCTCCGCTATGCCCTGCTGCCGCAGCTTGAGAAAAGAGCCTGCGCGCTGCCATCGCGTCTATTTTTTCCCCGTTCCAACCGGAAAGTTTATACATCCCCATTGCAACCATTGCTTCCGGATTACCTAAGTCTATTGCCTTCTGATAGTATACAAGAGCTTTGTCCATGTCAAGCGTCCCGAAGGTCCCGTATTGGTAAACCTGACCGAGTTGATACAATGCCTCAGCATCTTCACGGGCAGCGGCTTCCAGAAGCGCTTTCTCATGTTCCTGAGCCGCCGCTTTTTCTTCGCCAGTCAACGTTTGCGGGATTCTTCCTCGCGTAATACAGGCACCGGTTCCCATCACGAGAAAAGCTGCTGCCAATGAGCTCAAAATCGCGCGCATTTCCCTTTGGTTCCTTTCTCAGATCAACAATTTACCGCGAGAAATTGCGACTCGGCCGGAACGTGCCATCTCCAGAATACCGAAATCACGAACCATATCTATAAAATTATCAACTTTGTCGGATCTTCCGGAGATTTCAACTCCGAGGGAACTTTTAGTTACTGTAACAATTTTTCCCTCAAAAATTTCAACCAGCTGGGCAATATGAGCGCGGTCTTCGGCCGTAGTCACTGCAATCTTCAATAATACTAACTCTCGTTCTATGAAACGGCTGTTGGTCAAGTCATCAACTCTGATGACATTTACCAGTTTGTTCAACTGTTTTTCAATTTGTTCCAGTACTGCTTCGTCGCCGCGGGTAACAATGGTCATGTTAGAGATGTTCGGATCCTGCGTTTCGTTAACTGTCAACGAAGTGATATTGTAGCCACGGCCACTGAAGAGACCTGCTACGCGGGCCAGCACGCCGAATTTATTTTCTACAAGAACTGAAATGGTATGTCGTTTTGCTTCGCTCATATTTTAACTCCTGAGTCAATTGTCTACAGAAAAGAATTTTGTCTGCGTATTTTATAAAAAAACATTTCTTCCATTCGTGTATAGAAATATAGCAATTAAACCTCCGAAAACAACCCCGTTGTTACGCTCTCTGTCATTTTTTTGTTCCTTTCCCGCTCCGAGCTTTTGTCAAAAATTTTCATTTTATGACAATGTTAAATACTTCTATTTCAATG
>CALGPR010000047.1 GCA_937960425.1 uncultured Lentisphaeria bacterium | reverse complement strand
AAGGTGTCGTTGTTTCTGTAGGCCATCATCTGGCGACCCCTGCGGATTTGCGTGCTGCGGTTGCAGCGGGGGCTCGAACGATCACCCACTTAGGCAATGGGATGCCGAATTTATCGGATCGTCATAACAACCCCTTGTGGGCGGGTGCTGCAGAAGATGATTTGATCGGGATGTTGATCTGTGATGGCCACCATTTGCCGTTTGAAGTCATCAAGTGCCTGCTCCGCATCAAAGGAATTGATAGATCCATTGTCGTGAGTGATGCGTCGCCGGCTGCCGGACTGCCACCAGGAAGATATCATTTGCTTGGAAATGATGCCATTCTGGAACCAAACGGGAAATTCCACAATCCGGAAAAAGGTTGTCTTGTCGGGTCGAGCTTTGTAATTACGCAATGTATGGAATACCTTGAATCAAAAAATTTCCTTACAGAAGCAGAGTTAATTCAGCTTGGCCGAACCAATCCATTAAAATTGCTGGGAATGCTTTAATTTTTGATTGTTGTTGTGCCGTTTTCCGTCTCGCGGGAAACGGCTTTTTTTCATGATGCGCTTGCATATCGCATTGTGGGCGATATTGTATGGCGAACTAAATTCAAGAAGGACAATAAAAAATGAAACGCTTAATAACGATTCAGGATATTTCCTGTATCGGCAAATGCTCTCTGACAGTAGCTTTGCCGATTATTTCGGCAATGGGTATAGAAACGGCAGTATTGCCAACGGCAGTGCTTTCCACCCACACCATGTTTAATCACTTTACCTTCCGGGATTTAACCGAAGATATTACGGCCATTTCCGATCACTGGAAGGCAGAAAAATTCAAATTTGATGCTATCTACACAGGTTATCTCGGTTCATTCAAGCAACTGGAACTGGTATCTCAATTTATCGATGACTTCCGTACTGCAGACAATATTGTCTTTATTGATCCAGTAATGGCAGACAATGGGAAATTATATCCCGGCTTTACCCCGGAATTTGCCCGGGCGATGGCAAAACTCTGTGCCAAAGCGGATGTCATCGTTCCCAATATGACGGAAGCTGCATTCCTGCTGGATCGCCCTTATGTCAACAGTAATTACGATGAAGCATATATCAAAGATCTGCTGAAAGCATTAACCTCTCTTGGCGCAAAATGTGCAGTTTTAACCGGGATCAGTTTTCGACCGGAAGAGTTGGGAATTATGGGATATGATGCAGAAAAAGATCAATTTTTCCATTATTTTCATAAGCGTATCAATGTATCATTTCATGGAACCGGCGACATCTTTTCGAGCACAGCAGCAGGTGCATTGGTACGCGGATTTGCGTTAGATCAAGCATTAAGTCTTGCAGCAGACTTCACTGTGGAATGTATCGAGGAAACCTTGGCTTCTCCTGATCATGTCACTTATGGGGTAGAATTTGAAACAGTATTGCCCAAATTGATGGCACGTTTGAATGGATCTTTCACATCATCAATTTAAAGCGCTGATTTTTACCGATCTCGATGGGACATTAATTGCCGGCGGGAATCCCGTTTCGGCAATTAATGCAAGAACCATCGAAATGCTGGCATTGGCCAATATTGGGGTTATTCCGGTCAGCGGCAGGAATCTGAAAATGTTGGAAAAGGTACTGCCCCAAGATTTGCCGATCGACTTTGCGATTTGCTCTACAGGGGCAGGAATTATAACCTGGCCGCAAAAAGAGTTGATTTTCCGCGCAGAATTGAATGCAGTCGAAGCCGCGGAAGCAACCGAAATCCTTCGCTCGTTTCAAGTCAATTTTATGGTACACTCCTGTTTACCGGAAAATGATAAATGCCAATATTCTCTTGCCGATGGGATAATTCCCTGTGAAGATTTTTACCGACGCTTGGAACGTATGCCGGAACCGCGAAAAATGTTGCCTCGTGCTTGGGATGGAGGCACGGGAGCAAGCCAACTGCTTGCGGTTTTTAGTAGAGAGGAAGAAGCTCGAAGTGAGCTGATTGCAGAAAAATTGCAGCGTTCTTTTTCGGTTGTATGGAGTACTTCTCCTTTGGATCATGAAAGTATCTGGTTGGAAATTTTTGCCAAAGGAGTAAAAAAAAGCGCTGCAGCAAAATGGTTGCAACCCCAAATTGCTCCCGAAGCGCCCTGCTATGCGATTGGCAATGATTTCAATGATCTTGATCTTTTGGAATGGGCAGATTCTTCTCTTGTTATGGCCGATTCCCCCCCTCTTCTACAAAGAAGCTATGAGGTGCTGCATACGATTCCGGAAAAAGTCCTTCCTGTAGCAGTATCACATTGGCAAATACTAAAAACAGAGTAAAACCGATTGTTGATTGCGTTCCCCCTGACTACAGAAAGACATTATGTGGAAGCGATTAAAATCGCTTTTGATATCGATGACAATACGGTGTGGTTCCTTTGCGTTCATAATAATCCTGGTGGTATTCCTCAGCATTCCAGAATTTTGTGAACAGCTCTACTGTTGTCTTAACATCATATCCTTTATCGCGAAGTTGCTGCAATAGTTTTTCAGCAATTTCCTTTTCCTGATCATTGAAGAAAAAAATTGCGGAACGATATTGAGTGCCAATATCAGGGCCCTGCCGGTTTAGTTCTGTTGGATCATGAATTTCCAGAAAATACTTGCAGAGCGTCTCGAAGGTTGTTTGAGAAGGGTCATAATATATTTCCACAGCTTCGGCATGACCGGTTTTTCCACTGCAAACCTGCTTATAAGTCGGATTGTCAACAGTTCCGCCGGTATACCCGCTGACAGCGGAAAGAACGCCTCGCTCTTTCCGAAAGAGTTCTTCGACTCCCCAAAAGCAGCCTCCAGCAAAAACAGCACGTCGAATGCGTTTGGATTGTTCCGGTTCAAAAACCAGAGAAGTCGAATTAACGCAGTGGCGAGTATTTTTAGCAGTCAATTTTTCTCCACGAAATACATGCCCTAAATGCGCGCCGCAGTTTGCACATGTTATTTCGGTTCGCTTTCCATCGGCATCAAGTGTTTCCCGAATTGCTTCAGGGATTGCATCGTCAAATGCCGGCCATCCGCAACCGGAGTTAAATTTATCATCAGAGCGGTACAATATTTTGCCGCAGTTGCGGCAAGTATAGACACCGCGCCCAAATTCAGTATCGTATTTTCCTGAAAAAGGCAAATCAGTTCCTTTTTCCCAAATAATATATCGTTCTGATGCAGATAATTTTCCATATGGGGATTCAGTATCAGCTGTTATTCCCGTCATGATAACTCCTCCAGTAAATACAACCATCAAAGATATTTTCAGCAAAGTATTCATAAGCCTAAATTCCTCCTTCACATGAAATATAAACTTATTTCAACGAAAAGACAAACTTCCTTCATAACGGACGCAATGAAAATGCCTTGTAAACCTCAAACTCATAAAGTATATTAAAAGAAACTTCTATCACCAAAGGAAAATATCATGGCCAGAGATACAGTTGCACCGGAAGTAAAAATTCTCTTTGAAAGGGAAACCATTCGGAAGCGGATCAGCCAACTCAGCGATGCAATAAAAGAGCGTTATCCTGATGCAGGAAACCTATTAATCATTCCATTACAAACAGGGGCGATGTTTTTTGCTGTAGATTTATTGCGATCCTTCCGAGGGCCCCAAAGGCCAATGATCAGTTCAGTCATTGTTAATACGCGCGATTTTTCAGGAAGTTACTTTGGGAAAACCAGAGATCTTGCGCGAGGGCGGGATCTTTTGATTCTTGATGATATTTTTGACACGGGAAAAACGCTGGAAGATGTCTATAATTACTATAAAAACTGCGGGGCCAAAACAATATGTTCCTGTTTTTTGTTGAACAAACGTATTCCGAAGGTGACTGATCTGAAGCCGGATTTTATTGGTTTTGATGTT
>CALGPR010000046.1 GCA_937960425.1 uncultured Lentisphaeria bacterium | reverse complement strand
CAATAAAAAAGCCGCAACAGGATTCTGTTGCGGTTGCATGTTTTATATCCGGGGATCAATATTCACGTTGCAAGGAAATTACTTTGCCCTGAATTTTTACTTGAGAAGCCGGGTAAACCTGGGTCGAATAATCGGCATTAGCCGGACGCAGTTCGACACGACCACCGCGGAGCGGGAAATAACTCTTGACCGTCGTTTCATTGTCTACCAAAGCGACAATAATATCGCCGGGTCGAATGTTTTCCGTCTGTTTTACGATAACAATATCATCTTCATAAATACCGAGATCGCGCATGCTTTCACCGTTGACCCGCAAAGCAAAGAGAGATTCCTGTTCGCTATGATCCAGTCCAGATGCATCAAAGTATACTTCTCCCTCTTTCAATTCCGGGCTATCCGTCGGCATTCCAGCATTGATGCGGCCAAGGAGTGGCACAGGAAGAACAAAAGACAGATGTTTAATCGGCCGTTTGGTTTGCGACAGGGAAATGCTGCGCGCTTTCGAAGAACGGGACAACTGATTTTTACGCTGCAAGGCCTTCAAATGTGCGAAGACTGTTGACGTTTTGATTCCGAAGTGTTCAGCAATTTCATAGACGGTCGGAGACATACCTTCGCGTTCGAGGAAGTCTTCGATGAAGTCCAGAATGTTCTTCTGTTTTTCTGTTAAAGCCTTCATTGTATTGGTACTCCTGAAATAAATCTCGCTTTTATGGCGACTGCTCCTTTTCCGCAACGACGTCGCCGAAATCGTTACGGCTAATCAGCCGGGGATTGTTTTTCCCAATGAAATTCCCTTGCAAAAAATTTCGATTGGCAGACGGCCGGGCACCCGCATAAACAATCCACAACTAGTTATGGGTTACTAATAATACATTATAAAAAAATTACCAGTTATTTTTGCAATTTAATGCAAAAATTTTTGAATCTTTCTGCCGCTTTCCTGATGTTTACCTCAGAACAGGCATAAGAAAGACGGATAGTCCCTTCGGCACCGAAAGCATCGCAAGGAATAACTGCAAGCTTTTCTTCCGCTAAAAGACGTGTACAAAATTCCTGTGAGGACATGCCGAATTTGGAAATGTCGCACAGCAGATAAAATGCCCCGCTTGGACGAATGCAACTGACACCCGGAATTTCCGATATCAGGGTGTAAATCAGATCACGGCGTCTGGCAAATTCCTGTCGCATTCGTTCAACATCCGGCGCCGCCTTTTCAAAGGCTACCAGTGCGCCGTATTGGGCAAAGGTCGTCGGGTTGCTGGTCAAATGGCTCTGGAGGGCTGCAATCTTTTTGGTCAGCCACAGTGGTGCGGTCAGATATCCCAGTCGCCAGCCTGTCATGGCAAAGGCTTTGCTGAAGCCGTTGACAGTAATTGTCAGATCCAGAATTGCTTTGTTCAGCGATGCCAGGCTGATATGTGGTTTGTCTGCATCGTAAACCAGTTTTTCATACATTTCGTCAGCCAGAACCATGATGTTGCGTCGAACTGCCACTTCTGCAATGGCTTCAAGGGTTTTTCTGCTGTAAACTGCACCTGTCGGATTTGACGGAGAGTTGATAATCAGGAGGCGTGTACGATCCGTAATAGCTTTATCCAAATCTGTTGCATCAAGTTCATAGTTGTTTTCTGCACGGCAGGGAACTTCTACAACTGTTGCTCCTGTTGCCTTTACCATTTCAGGGTAGCTCAACCAGTAAGGCGAGGGGATAATAACTTCGTCACCGGGGCCACAAAGGGCAGCAATAGCGGAAAAAACAGAAAACTTCCCGCCAGGAGCAATGACGATTTGAGCCGCGGTGGTTTCAATACCATTGTCTTCGATAAATTTCTTCGCAATAACTGCTTTCAGTTCAGGAAGGCCGCTTGCGGGGGTGTAGCCGACTTTGCCTGCGTTCAGTGCGGCAATACAGGCGTCTTTGATGACCTGTGGAGTGTCAAAATCCGGTTCTCCGGCAGACATGCTGCATACATCGATGCCTTGGGCCTTCATTTCCTTGGCTTTTGCACCGATTGCCAAAGTTGCAGAAGGCGTCAAATTTCCCATAAATCCTTGTGAATGTTCAAGATCTTTCATGTTTTGCAATAGTCCTTATTTCTGTTTTGTTCAGTAGTTAATCCCGCACCGGCAGCATTCCGAAAGCCCGCTGTTCCAATCTGTAGAGTTTATCGCTTCTGCGGATTTTTCCAGGGACAAAGAAGGTTACGATTTCTCCTTTTTTGCCGAGTGTACGCGGTTGTCCATCTTCTGAGCGCATTGACTCCAAACGCCATTCAAAGGCTCCTGTTATCGGTCCAGTTGCCAATAGCCGATCCCCTACGGACAGATCTCCGGCATCAAGACGAACTTCTGCAATCTGACTACGACTGTACCAGTTGATGACTTTTCCTAATGCAATTTTATGCAGCTGAGCAGAACTGCCCGTACTGTCATTCCATTTCTCAAGTTCATCTCCAAGGTAATATCCTCCGTACCAGAATGTCCGGTTGAAGACCTCAGCCAATGATTTTTCCAGACGTTTCCCCTCATGATCGTTCCATTGTCCAGATTGCCATAGCTGCAGTGCTTCAACATAGGCGCCAGTTACATGAGCTACGTAATCAGCAGAGCGTCCACGTCCTTCGATTTTCAAAACCGTTGCCCCTGCATCAAGAAGCGCTCCAATATGACGAATCATACATAGGTCTTTCGGGGAAAAAATAAACCCATTTTGAACCTCTAATTCTGCGCCATCGCGTTGATCAATGACTCTGTAGCGTCTCCGGCAGCGTTGAAGACAACTACCGCGGTTGGCGGAAAAACCCGGGCCATCCAGATGCGCTGACAAATGGCAATGGCCGGAAACCGCCATGCACAAAGCCCCATGTGCAAAAATTTCGAGTCGGATCGGTTTGCCCGCCGGCCCGGTGATGTTTTCTTCGATAATAGTCCGGTGAATCTGAGCAATTTCTGAAAGCGGTAGTTCTCGCGCCAGTACCATAACATCGGCAAAACGAGCATAAAAACGTACTGCTTCAATATTGCTGATATTAGCCTGCACCGACAGGTGAACCGAGAGTCCACGGTTTACTGCTGCCGTGATAACAGCAAAATCCTCTGCAATAACCGCATCAACTTTTGCGTCAATGGCTGTGTCAAGAATAGCGTTAAGCTCGTCAAGTTCGTTGTTATATACAATTGTATTCAGGGCAAGGTATCCTTTTGCTTTGCAAAAATGGATTTCCCGCATAATATGTTTCAGGTCCGATTTTTGAAAATTTGCAGCTGCACCTGCACGCATATTCAGTGAGCCGATACCAAAGTATACAGCGTCTGCACCAGAACGCAAAGCGGCAGCAAGAGATTCAAAAGAACCTGCCGGGGCCATAATTTCAATTTTTTCTGGCGATAAATGGTGCATTGTTGTGCCTTTAGTTTGCCTGTTTGGAAAAAATTATTGTTTATCCGAGTCGGAGCTAAACAGTGAACCGATTCCTTCTGTAAGTTTACTGGTTCCTTCCATTACCGCATTACCGATGTCGTTTGCGCTTTCATTGAGCGTATTTCCGAGTGAATTTGCGGCATCAGAAAAATCTTGTCCGATTTTCTGCAAGTCAACTCCTTGTACCAACGAAGTGATCGAAAGCATCAGTTCGGTAAAGAAGTCGTTCAGGGTCGTTGCGAAGCTATCACTGTTTTCTCCGAGATTATCCATTTCAATGGGAACCAGTGGGATGGGAATTTCCGTCCCCAGAGTTTTATTGGACAGAAAGAGCGTCCCGTTATCGATAATCAGCTTGCGAATGACCACCTGTTTTGATGCAGCAGGTGTTTCTTCTACAGAGGTATCTTCTTCCGTTTCCTCTTGGCCTTTGGCAATGACTTGTTCGAGAT
>CALGPR010000045.1 GCA_937960425.1 uncultured Lentisphaeria bacterium | reverse complement strand
GGTGGTTTCCGGGGAGGAATCGTTTTCGACGAACCAAGGGGAATTGGCACTTTATGAATCTCCCCGGCAGATGGTTGCTTCTGCCGAGTTGCTCGCTGCTTTCCTGCCGGCAAGGATTACTGCACAAATTAGTGAACAGGGAAATGAACCGTATACGGTACAGACTATGCAGAAAATTCTGCCGGATGGCAGTCGATTGGAGTATGTCACTTTCAATCGCCCGATTTCGCTGGTTACTTTAAAGCGCCCGGAAGGCATTTATATCATAAAGGATGACCGTGCCAACTTTGTCGCAACTCCCAATCATTCATTACCGGATCCCATTTTGGCAAAACTCCCCGAAGGCCATGATGCTGTGGAGTATCAGGCAATTGCGTTGAATGCAGTAAAGAATCATATTCTTCCGGTTTATCCGGAAGTTCAGGAAGAGCTGTCAATCGTTCCTCAAAGCATCCAATCCGGAGAACTTGACACGGTTCCTTGTTATATTGTTACTTCAGTTCTTGATTTAAAGTCTACAAATGATAATCCTGATCCTGTGAGAAAGTTTGTCCGATATTTCCGGAAAAGCGATCTTCTTTTACTGCGATCCCAATGGATTACTGCCGGAGGAATATTACAGAGCGATACGCTTTTTACTTATGAACTTGAACCTGCTGATGAAGACTTCGCACTTTCGCCGGAGACTTTGGTCGTCGAATATGCGGATTATTCCAAAGCATTTGCCGCAATTCTTGCCAAATACGCTACTCCCTCGGAAAATCCTGAAAAAATTGCTGGAAATACAGGCTTTTCTGCAAAAATCAAACGTCTCTTTTCCAGTAGTGACTTTTTCCCATGGACTGCTGCCACTGTAGGCATTCTGATTGTTTGCTGCGGCGCTTTGCTTCATTTCGGAATGACTCGGGCAAAAAAACATAGCTGAGAAAAATGTCCTTTAAGAAGAGACAATTGTCCAAATATCCTACTTTTTTGAGAAAATGATGTAATTCTGATTTGATTTTATTTCGGAATGTGATATAATTAATTTATTTAATTACCAGGAATAAACAATCGTTGTTGTGCAAAGGTTGCTTTTTTTCTGAATTCCCTGAAAGAATTGGTCAAATCATGAAAACGTCAGGAAAAGAATTATTTGAAATCTGGTTTTCTATTACAGAAATAATATTTTCAAAGGAAACCTGCGCACGTCTGGGGACTTCCCCTTCAAATAATTTAAATCTGCTGCGGATGCTTTTTCACTTTTTCCGCTATGACCCATGCGATTATAAAGTCAAGGAAATTGCAGAAGAAATCGGTATTTCCAGTGCATGCGCTTCCGATACGGTACAGAAGTTGGTCGAAGACGGAATCCTCGACCGCATTCGTCGCCCTGAAAATCGAAGGGCGGTGCAGCTTACCTTGACTCCCCATGGGCAAGCTCTTCGCAATATGCTGTTTTCCATTCTTTCAGAACGGTTTTCTGCCTGTTGCCTTGAGGGGAACTCAGAAACAGGAGAGACAGCGGATTGTGTATGATTGATTCGGGGGACTGAAGATCGACTGGATAGATCACGTCCAAGCAGACAGAAATATTTCCCCGGTGACAACGCGTTACTGATAATTCAGTCAGGACTGCTCATAGTAAGGTATTTCAGGTAAAAGAGGAGGATAGAACGGTTTTTTACAGCGCGTCATGCGACTGCATTGAAGAAAAAGAAGGACCGTCAGCAACACTTTTCGCGGGATGAACTGGTTGCGGACGATATTTTTTTAGCATTAACTCTTCTTCTCTGAAGATTTTTTTCAGGAAAGAAAAGAATGGAGCTGCGGCTCTCAATCTCTTATCAGGAAAACGAGAATGACAACAAAAAGTAGAATGATAGCGTTAGGAACGGTATGTAGCCTTGCGGTTTTTTCCGTTATGGCAGCCGAACCGGAACAACAGCCGGCACCCACAGTGTCGACGATGAAGTCAGTAAAACTTGACAAAACTTATGCCAAAAAATACGCCGGTATCGTTAAGCCAATTGAAGAAGTCGCCATTATTCCCCGCATTACTGGAATTATTGAGAAAATCCATTTTACCGAAGGCCAAATGGTGAAGAAGGGCGATCTGCTCTTTGAGTTTGAAGACGTTTCCTATCAGGCAAAGGTCGATGCTGCCAACGCAACGATTAAGCAGCTTGAAGCCGAAGAACGTTATGTTCAGATCAACTTCAACCGGCAGAAGACTCTGCGGCAATCGGATGCTGTTTCTCAAAGCGCGTATGATCAGGCGGAAGAAGAGGTCGCCACAATCCAGGCGCGGATTCTTGCTGCTCAGGCAGATCTCCGCGACGCAGAAAATACGCTTTCTTATACCAAGGTATACTCTCCTATCACCGGCATGATCGGAAAAACCACTTTAACTGTTGGCAATCTGGTTACCCCCTCCAGCGGAACCTTGGTTACTGTGACGCAGATTGCTCCAATTTATGTGCAATTTGCCGTTGGGGAACGGGTATTCCGTTCTGAATTCGGCGGGGTCAAAGGTTTTGCCGAAAAAGCGCAGATTCAAGTGGAGCTTGCAGACAATTCCATTTACCCGGAAGAAGGCAATGTCGCAATTATTGAGCCAACGGTAGATAAGACTACCAATACGGTCAAAATCTGGAGCAGCTTTGCCAACAATGACAACGAACTGATTCCCGGCAGCTATGTTACGGTACATCTTGGGAAACACAATCCCGGTGAGGTGGTCGGGATTCTGCCCTCCGCGCTTCAGGTCGATCAGGAGGGAACATATATTTATGTTCTGGATGCCAATAACGTTGCCCAACGTCGCGCAATCATTCCCGGTGACGTCAATGGCAATTATCTTGAAGTTACCAGCGGAGTTGAACCTGGTGAAACTGTTGTCGTTGACGGGATGCACAAAATTCAAAATGGTGTTACGGTTCAAGCCGTTCCCGTAGAACAATAACCAATCAGGCGGATGAATCATGTTCTCTAAAATTTTTATTGACCGCCCGAAACTGGCTTTTGTCATCTCCATTGTCATCTCTCTTGCTGGAGTATTGAGCCTGTTTCAATTGCCAGTGGCGGAGTATCCTGAAATTGCACCTCCATGTATTTACGTCAGCGCGTCCTACCCCGGTGCAAGTTCTCAGGTCATTACTGAAACCGTTGCCAGTATCATTGAAGAAGAGGCCAACGGTATTGAAGATATGATCTATTTTACGTCCGAATCGGAAAACAGTAATTATTCCTGTACCTTTTATTTCAAGCCGGGAACCGATTCGGATATTTCCCAAGTCAATGTCCAGAATGCTGTCCAACGGGCTTCAACCAAGCTTCCAGAAGAAGTGAAAGCTCTTGGTGTCAAGGTGGCGAAGCGTTCGACAGACATTGCCGGGATGTATGTTTTTCTGGGCGACCCGGAAAAAATTTCTCAATTGGATCTTGCGAATTATGTGCGAATCAATGTCAAAGACCGTTTCGCCCGTCTGCCCGGCATCAGTTACGCTTCTATCTTCGGGGAACGTAACTATTCGATGCGCGTTTGGCTTGATCCCGTAAAGCTTGCCGCATTGGAATTGTCTCCAGCAGATGTTTCCGCAGCGATTCAATCTCAGAATGTTCAAGCCGCTGCTGGTGCAATTGGAGCAGAACAGGCCAGTGAGTTTATGCAGTTCAACATCAATACGCAAGGCCGGTTGCGTTCGGAAGAAGAATTTGCGGATATCATTGTGCGTACCAATACCGACGGCAGCCAGATACGCCTGGGGGACATTGCCCGGCTTGAACTTGGCTCTGAAAGCTATTCAAATAACAGCTACTGGAATGGACAGCCTTCTGTCGCCCTGGCAATTTATCGTCAGGATGGTGCGAACGCCATCGAAGTAATCAATAGTGCTAACGCGACATTGGAAGAACTTTCGAAACGGTTTCCCGATGGCGTTACCGCGCAGTTGGGATATGACCCGACCGATTACATTGTCCGCAGTATCAAAGAAATCGGCCTGACGCTTCTGATGACGTTGTGTCTGGTTGTGCTGATTACTTATGTCTTTTTGCAGGATTGGCGGGCAACACTTATCCCGGCTCTGGCAATTCCGGTTTCTCTGCTGGGGACTTTCTTTGCAATGCTGTTGCTCGGTTATTCAGTCAATGTATTGACCATGTTTGGGTTGATCCTCGTTATCGGGTCACTGGTTGACGATGCAATCGTAGTCGTGGAAAATACCGTACGAATCATCGAAGAAGAACATCTTGCCCCCTATCATGCTGCGGTAAAAAGCATGAAGCAGATCACAGGAGCTATCCTTGCGACGACGCTGGTCAGTTTGGCGGTTTATGCGCCGCTGTGTTTTTATGGCGGTATTGTCGGGACGATCTACAAGCAGTTTGCCGTTACCATGTGTATTGCGTTGGCGTTGTCAGCCGTTAATGCGTTGACGCTCAGTCCGGCATTGTGTTCTTTGATTCTCAAACCTTTCGGCGAACAGCCGCAGAGAAAATTCTTCCTATTCCGCTGGTTTGATTCGTTCCTGAATTTTACCCGCAGCGGTTATGTAACAATATCGGGACTCTTTGTGCGTCGGGCTATTCTGACAATTCTGGTGATCGCAGGGGTTCTTTTCTGCAACTGGGAAATTTTCAAACAGATTCCGGGCGGATTTCTGCCCAGTGAAGACAAAGGTGCTTTGCTATGTGAAGTGAAACTTCCTCCGGGTGCAGCGCTTGCACGTACGGATAAGGCATTGGATGAATTCACGAAAATTGCCATGGAAATCCCCGGAGTTGAAAACTGTATTACCGTTGCTGGATTCTCATTTTTGACTGGGCAGGCAGAAAACGTCGGATTAGCCATCGTCATTCTTGATGACTGGGAAAAGCGTCCCGGAAAAGATTTGCAGATCAATAGCATTCAGTCTGAGCTTATGAAGCGTACAGCTGCGATTCCCAGTGCTTCCGTCAGCGCATTTCAGCCGCCGGCAATTATGGGTCTGGGGGCGACCGGCGGTGTCAGTGCCATGTTGAAGACCAGTGGAGATCGTACACCGTTGGAGCTGGAGCAGAATTTGAACAAACTTCTCGGCGCCTTGAACGACCACAAGTCGATTCCCGGAGTGGAGTTTGCGTTCTCGCCATTCAGCGCTCGTACTCCGCAGATTTATCTGGATATTGACCGCCAGAAAGCTGAAGCTCTCGGAGTGCCGGTTTCCAATATTTTTTCAACACTGCAAAGCAAATTAGCTTCGTTATATATCAACGACTTCAATGTGTATGGTTATTCCTTCAAAGTCAAAATTCAGGTTGATTCTGATGAGCGTAAAAATTTGACAGCCCTTGAGGAAATGATGGTGACGAACAACAATGGCGAACAGGTGCCACTTTCTTCTGTTGCCAACTTTCGTTATATCATTGGGCCGCAGAAGATTACCCGTTTTGAACAAAGTATGGCCGCCGCTATTACTGCCATGCCCGCTCCAGGAGCAAGTACGGCAAGAATTATGGAAGAATTACAAAGCTATGTGGAAAAGAATCTTCCCTCCGACTTTTCCATTTCCTGGACGGATATGAGTTACCAGGAACAGGGAAATGAAGGGAAACTTGCAGAATTGTTGATTCTGGCACTGCTTTTCGGCTACCTCTTCCTGGTTGCCCAGTATGGATCCTGGTCTATTCCCATGCCGGTAATTGTCAGTGTTGCTTTTGCTACTCTTGGCGGGTTGCTCGGATTGTGGTTCTATGGAATGCAGATGGATATCTATGCACAATTAGGATTGATTATGTTGGTGGGGCTTTCTGCCAAAAGTGCAATTCTGATGGTGGAATTTTCCAAACAGGAGCGGGAATCCGGTGCTACGATTGAGCAGGCGGCGTTGAATGGCGCCCGTTACCGGTATCGTGCGGTATTGATGACAGCATGGAGCTTTGTTGTTGGCGTGTTGCCGTTGATCTTTGCTACCGGTGCCGGCTCGGAAAGCCGCCGGATTATCGGGGTTTCCACCGGATTTGGTATGATCGTCGCGACGATCGTCGGAATTGCATTTATTCCACCGTTCTATTCTCTGTTCCAGAGATGGCGGGAATTTTGTAAGAGGCATATTCGGCTCGGAAATGAACGCCCTGCTGACGCAGATTCAGTCCAATAATTTTTAATTTTTGTGACTCAATGCGCCTGCTGAGTACCTATTCAGC
>CALGPR010000044.1 GCA_937960425.1 uncultured Lentisphaeria bacterium | reverse complement strand
CGCTTGCAGACTTGCCTGCTGAAGAAGAAGGACATGTGGAAGAATAAAATCCAATTTGCAAATCGAACTCTGAATATCGGGCGTTTTCCTGCATTGATGGGAATCGTCAATGCAACACCCGATTCGTTCAGTGACGGGGGCAAATACTTTGATGTGAAGTCAGCGGTTTGCCGCGGAATCCAGCTTGCCGCGGATGGGGCTGCTTTGCTGGATATAGGCGGCGAGTCAACTCGTCCGGGCGCAGAAGAAGTTCCAGTCGAAGAAGAAATCCGTCGGGTTGAACCGGCGATTCGAATGATTCGCCGGGAGCTGCCGGGAATCATTCTTTCGGTGGATACGCGCAAAAGTGCCGTTGCCGAAGCGGCTCTGGCTGCGGGAGCAGATATCGTGAACGATGTATCTATGCTCCGGTTTGATCCGGAATTAGCGGCTGTTGCAGCAAAGTATGATGCTGGTTTGATTTTAAATCATTCCCTTGCGGTTCCAGCCGAGATGCAAAAAGCGGCGAATTTGCGCAGTGGAGCGATTGCTTCCCGCGTGCGGGAAGAACTTGTTGCAGCTGCGCACGATGCGGAAGTTGCCGGTGTGCGACCGGAACGGATTATTCTGGATCCGGGAATTGGATTCGGCAAAACAGTGGATCAGAATCTTGAATTGATTGCCGAATTACCGTTGTTACGTGAAAGTGGTTACCCGGTTCTATTGGGAGTTTCGCGTAAAAGTTTTATTGGCAAATTGTTGAACTGCGATGTTCCTGCAAGTCGTGACGGTGGCACGATGGGGATCTCATTTTATGCTGGCGTGAAAAAACTTGCTGAGATTCTCCGGATTCATGAGGTCAAGGCAACGCATGATGCATTTGCTATGTATGAAGTTTGTGAAGGCATATAAAACAATGATAGAAGCCATTGCCAT
Source organism: uncultured Lentisphaeria bacterium (assembly GCA_937960425.1). Taxonomy (GTDB): domain Bacteria; phylum Verrucomicrobiota; class Lentisphaeria; order Victivallales; family Victivallaceae; genus UMGS1518. The sequence continues at coordinate 5,257 of CALGPR010000044.1, read as the reverse complement.
GCAAATTGACGCGATATGGATGTATTTGCGTCCAGCGCTTGAAGTCTTTTTGCTTTATTACATTATTTACGTAACGCTTCATTATCTGCGAGGAACCCGTGGGTCCAATGTGCTTGCGGGAATTGTGTTGATGTTGCTTTTGCTTACTTTACTTTCCGACTGGGCGCAATTTGAAGTTATCAGCCATCTGTTGAATGGAGCATGGTCGTTGTTGGCGATGGCATTGATAGTCATTTTTCAGCCGGAGCTGCGCCGGGCATTTGCGCAGGCAGGCAGCATGGCCTTTTATCGCCGCAGCCGCAAAAAAGAAACAATCTCTGAAGTTGTTACCGCAGTACTCAATATGGCACGGCGGCGTATTGGTGCAATCATTGTCATAGAACGAAAAATCGGGATGCGGGCAATTATAGAGGACTCTGTCCGGTTGGATATCAAATTGAACAGTTTAATTATCGAGTCGATATTTTTTCCCAATTCACCGCTGCATGACGGAGCAGTGATTATTCGAGACGATCGGATTGTCGCGGCGCGGGCAATTTTGCCATTGTCCCGGGACGAAAGCCTGTCGCGAACGATGGGGACACGGCATCGGGCAGCGATCGGGATTACGGAAGAAACCGATGCGGTAGTCGTAGTGGTTTCCGAAGAAACCGGGTATATCAGTATTGCCTGTCATGGGGTAATTTACCGTGATATTACTGCGGAAAATCTCCAGAAACGTCTTGGTACGTTGTTGTTGTCACAAACCAAGGATTCCCTTGCCGGGTTGATTGGCTCGATGACGAAATCAGACAGCAAGGAGGAAGGAGCGGACGAGAAGAAATGAAGAATTTTTTCCGAGAGAAAGATCCTGTTTCCTGGATTCCGGGAATCATCCGGCATGATTTTCTGCGCAAAATGATTGCATTTTTCTTTGCGTTACTATTGTATTTTGCAATTGCTTCCCGGATAGGAAGCGAGGAAAAAATTTCTTCAGTGCCGGTAAAAATCAGTGTCCCTGCAAATCTGGTAAATCTCGATGCGGATCGACAGTATATGGTGACAGTAACGGTTCGCGGCTCCAAAAAAGCATTGTCGGAAGTGAATGCGTCAACGTTGAAAATTAAAACGGCAGTTCCGCCGACGACAAATACTGACGTGCCATATATGATTCGTTTATCACCTAAAATTGTAGAAGCGCCTTTTGGTGTGACAGTGATCGATGTTGACCCACGGGATATTGTGTTGAAGCTTGAGCCGGTAATAAGCATGTTGCTGCCGATAGAAGCACGGTTCAATTCTGTGGAGAATCTGGAAAAAGATTACGATGTAGGGAATATCATTTTTCAGCCGGAAAAAGTTTGGGTTCGTGGTCCGAAGACGATTATAGATGCCTTGAAGGCGGTCCCGACACAACCGATTCCGCTGGATCGCCAAATTGTCGATAGTTTTGAATATCAGGCAAAACTTGCGCCGCCGGCGCGGGTGACGGCCACCCCCCCGGAAGTTACTGCTTCGGTAGAGATCGTTAAACCATTTACAACCAGGTCTTTCCGGGACATTCCTGTTCGGATCCTTTATCCGGCCCATTTACCTCCAGAGCAATATCATGTTGAATTTCTGGGATCGCCGGTAGTAACGGCAACGTTGTCTGGGCCGCGAGGATCTCTGATGGAAATCAAACATGAAGATGTCAAAGCTTTTGTTGACCTCGCCGCATTAAATGAGCCGGGAAGTTATACGATTAATGCCAGTGTTTTTTTCAATGCGCCGCCGGGAATTACGTTGAAAGAAGTTTATCCTCAGAAAGTGCAACTGAAATTGACTCATCGTTAAGAATTTTTCACTGAATGAAAATACAGCATTGAAAGAAGTTGTGATGATGACTGAACGGGAAAAGATGTTGGCGGGTCTTGGGTATTGCCACCGGGATGAAGAATTAGTTGCATTACACAGACGGGCGCAGAAGCTCTTTACGGCCTATAATAAACTGGATCCAGAACAGGGAGAAGAACGGGAACATATTCTTCGAGAACTTTTCGGTTCCTGCGGAATCAATCCATTTGTGGAAAGTGATTTTCGCTGTGATTATGGTTTTAACATTCATGCCGGGGACAATTTTTTTGCAAACTACAATTGCGTGATGTTAGATGTCAATGAGATCCGGATTGGTAATAACGTCATGTTTGCCCCTTATGTGCAATTATATACGGCTTACCACCCATTGGATGTGGCAACACGCATTTCAGGAATTGAATACGGGGCTCCTATTATGATTGGAGACAATGTATGGATTGGTGGTGGGGCAATTGTTCTTCCAGGCGTAACTATCGGCAATAATGCAATAATTGGTGCGGGCAGTGTGGTAACAAGGGATATTCCGGCGGACACTGTAGCAGCAGGGAACCCTGCCAGAGTATTGAAGACGCTTGAAATTGCTAAGTAATATTCATAACAATCTACTTGAGAAACGCAAAAGACCTCGCAAATCAATTGTGGAAGTTACGACATCATCTGACGATCTGTCATATTTCTTTTGAGTGTGGAAGATTGTTATCTATACTGCACATTTTCTCTTTTACAAAAGATGCAAGGAATCCAGGAATGTCTGCATCGGCGCCTTCCCATAGCAATACTTCCCGCTGTGTGGATGTGATTTATTGCATTCCCGTAGTCATTCATCCAGATCATTCTGCAGCATCTTAATGGAGTCGTAGACCTTTTTCCGCAAAGCAAATTGATAGAATTCTGAGAGAATTGTCTTATGGAATTGCTCACAGATTCCATTCGTTTGAGGTGATTTCGCTTTCGTTTTTGTATGATCTATGTTCTTCAGGTCGAGATAAAGCTCATATTCATGATGTTCCCGGTTGCCACAATATTCCGGTCCGCGATCTGTCAAAACACGCAAGACCGGAATCTCTTTGTTGTCAAAGAAGGGAATGACACGATCATTGAGCATATCGGCTGCAACCAGTGCATTTTTTCCGGTCATACAACTGGTAAATGCTACTTTGGAATAGGTGTCAATCACGGTCTGCTGGTAGATTAGATCCGTCCGACTCCTTTCTTATTGCCAACGTAAAACGTATCCTGAGCAATCAGGTTTAATCTCTCCTGCGGCTTGCTTTGCTTCTTTTGCTTTTTCCAAGGCTTGGAGTTGAGGTTCTGTTAAATGAGTCCAGCCTGCGCAACTTTGGCTTCCAAAGCTTTTAAGCGCTTTTGAAAAGTTTCAAGAACATGACGTTGCCAAACTGATCGGACGCCTCCCGGAGAAATAAACAACCCTTCCTTGCGCAATTCGTTGGAAACTCTCTGCTGTCCCAAGGCAGGATTATCCAGCGCAATTTTTACGACTCGGGATTCAATTTCCGGAGCGACTCGATTTTTTAAATTCGGTCTGTTCAAGCAGGACAATATTACGAAGGGCAAGTTCACCACCCTCCTCATAAAGTTTTTTGAAACGGTAAAAACCATCTCTGGAGTAGCCAAAAACTTTACACGTTTGTGTTACGTTGCCAAGTTGGCGACTCAACTCCAAAAGTTCCAGTTTCGGTTTAATGATTTTTGCATCGAGATTCATCTGATCAACCTTTTTCTTTTTGATGCTTTTTAAATTTAAAAGATAGCATCTTTTTCTTATTTTATCAGAGAAGTCTTATCTTTTACAAAATCTTTCTCAAGAAGGGGAACTCATGCATGGAACATTTTACCTTTATGGTGTCTCAGGAGGCATAATGGGTTGTCTTTACACTTATTGTTTTTCTGCTGGCAGAAATGGAAAAAGTTAACCGAAGGTAGGATTTTTTTGTTTCTCCTTCAGAAATAATTTGCTTTTTCCTGACTTTTGGTGTTCATTTCCCTATAAACAAAGACCAGAAGTGGAGAGGATAATGACTGGGAAAAACTTGTTTAGTTGCTTCATGAATACCGTTGAAGTAATTGGTAATAAATTACCACACCCGGTTTCAATTTTTGTTGGAATGACCTTAATTGTTATTCTCTTGTCTGCAATTTTTGCCGCCCTTGATGTTCAATGTGAATACACCCAGCTTAATCCTGCAACAGGAGAAGAGTCACAACTTACTGTTGCAGCTGTTAGTTTATTGAGCCGAAATGGTCTGCGCTATATGGTGGAACATCTGGTGTCAAATTTTACTTCTTTCGCTCCTTTAGGTACTGTGTTGGTAATGATGTTAGGTATTGGTGTTGCTGAAGGAGCGGGACTGATCGGCTCAATCCTGAAATGGCTAATCGCATGGATGCCAGTACGAATGCTTTCTTTCGGGGTAGTTTTTCTCGGTGTAATGTCGAGCATCGCTTCTGATGCCGGATATGTTATTTTGGTTCCCCTCGGGGCAATCATATTTAAAAGTTTCGGACGCCATCCGCTCGCCGGCCTCGCTGCAGCTTTTGCCGGTGTTTCCGGAGGATTCAGCGCAAATTTATTAATCGGGTCTTTGGACCCTTTGCTCTCCGGCATTACTCAGGAGGCCGCCCAGCTGATTCGTCCGGAATATTTGGTAACACCAAGCTGCAACTACTATTTCATGGCGGTATCAACGGTTTTGATTGCTTTTACCGGCGCTTTGGTAACAGATAAAATTGTTGAACCCCGCCTCCGTCATATTCCCGTTATTTCTGAAGATGAACAGTCTTTAACTTTGCTCCAAAATTCTGCAGCAGAAAAACGCGGACTGATTTTTGCAGGGGCTGCTTTTTTTATTACAATTCATTCCGATCGAGATGTTGAAAAATTTATGAGTAAAACAATGGGATCCATGGGAACCTATATTGTACTGGCTTTTGTTGCCGCACAGTTTATCGGTTGTTTTAATTATTCCAGACTGGGAATAATCCTTGCCGTATATGCGGCGGAATGGTTGAAAAATATTCATTTGCAGGGTTTTGGTTTAATCGCCGTTTTTGTAACGTTGACAGCTTTAATTAACCTTTTTGTCGGATCTGCTTCGGCAAAGTGGGCAATTATGGCTCCGGTTTTTATTCCGCTCCTCATACAGTTGGGGTACACGGCAGAATTTGGGCAGCTGGCTTATCGTATTGGGGATTCCGTAACCAATATCATTTCACCGTTGATGCCTTACTTCGCCGTTGTTATTGCCTTTGCTGAAAAATATGATAAAAATCTTGGCATCGGAACTCTGATTTCTATCATGTTTCCTTATTCAATTTTTTTCTTCTTTTGTTGGCTTGCTCTTCTATTTGTGTGGTTCTTCTTCAATCTTCCAATCGGGCCGGAAGTGCTGATACAATAACC
>CALGPR010000043.1 GCA_937960425.1 uncultured Lentisphaeria bacterium | reverse complement strand
GGGTACGGGTGATGACCCGACGGAGCTGGATTTCTGAAACTGGCTTTTCGACTGCAATCCCTGCTTCTTCAAGGCGAACCGCAACGTCAGGAAAACGGTTAAAATCCAGTTGAATCCCTGCGCTGATTTCACAGCGGTCACAACCAGTACGAATCAGACCTTTGTCAGCACGTTCTCCGAGCAGCAGGGCAATCGTCCCGAGCAGAATGGATTTTCCTGCCCCGGTTTCTCCGGTAAAGACGTGAAAATTGTCGCCGAATTCGACGTCGGCACTTTCAATTAGAGCCAGATTGACAATTTTTAGCCAGTTGAGCATTTCTATAAACCGCGTTAATGCCTGTGAAACTTACGAAATCACAATTCCTATAAAATATAAAAGTACTCAATTTTGACGGGAATAGCAAGTCAGGAATCACAAAAAAAAGACGTTTCGCAAATTGTCGGAAGAAAAAAAAGGATTTATTGGAAAAAACTACCATGACGACTTGAATTTTGTCCCGAATGACTGCAATTTACGGAGCGATAACATTTCATCAAAATGGAGCTTGAAAACTATGTTTGACGCAGAAAGTCTGGCGTTTTTGGAAAAATTCATGATGAGCAACAGCCCTTCTGGCTATGAAGAAGAAGCCGCGAAAGTTTTTCGTGAGTATCTGGCAGGATTCTGCGACTCTGTAGAAACAGACGTAATGGGGAATACTCGTGGCGTTTTGAATGAAAATGCTCCGGTTCGGGTAATGCTTGCTGGTCATTACGATGAAATCGGGTTCCAGGTTACCTATATTTCCGAAGAGGGTCTGTTGTACATCCGTCCTAACGGCGGGGTTGACAAATTGAACCTGCCGGCTTCAGAAGTCGTGATTTTGACGGAGCATGGCCTGGTTCCTGGAATTATCGGAAAAAAACCGATTCATCTTCTGAAACCGGCAGAACGTGACACGGCTATTGAAATCTCTAAACTCTGGATTGATATCGGAGCAGAAAACAAGGAAGAGGCGGAAAAGCTCGTTGCTGTTGGAGACCCGGTAGCGATGCGCCCGAATTTTCATCGGTTTGGAGAAAACCGTTTCATGTCCAAGGGAATGGATGACAAAGTCGGTGCTTTTGTGGTTGCTGAAACCTTGAAGGCACTGTCAAAACGAAAATTAAATGTAGCTGTTTATGGCGTTGGAACAGTCCAGGAAGAAGTGGGACTTCGCGGTTCAAAAACGAGTTGCTATGATATTGATCCGGCAATCGGCTTCGCAATTGATGTCGGGTTTGCAACAGACATTCCGGATCTGGACAAACGGGAGGTCGGAGAATGCACATTGGGTGCAGGCCCTGAATTGTGCCGGAGTGCAGACAATAATGTTATTCTCGGAAAAATGGTTCGGAAAATTGCAAAAGCACATGAAATTCCGTACCAGGAAGGAATTGCCCATCGCGCTTCCGGCGGAACAGATGCTGCCCAGATGCAGCTTTCCCGTTCTGGTGTAGCTACCTGCCTGGTCAGCATTCCCAATCGCTATATGCACTCAGCAGTGGAAATCTGCGATTTGCGGGATGTGGAAGGTGCGGTACGGATTCTGACTGAAACAATTGCCGCTATGACGGGGAAAGAGTCCTTTATTCCCGGCAGTGACCGATGAGAAAATTTTTTAATGTTGCATAATGAGTAAGATGTGATATAGTAAAAAGATACAGGCATTCTGAATGGATGCCTGCCGGATTGTGTGTTGGGTTTGTAATGTTAACATATTGAATATTAAGGACGGCGGATATGGCAGGTATTCCCAAGTTGATCGTGTTATCTGAGAAGATGCGCGGGAAGAGTTTTGAATTGACCGAACCGGTAATGAGTGCCGGGCGAAATGAACAGCAGGATATTTGTATCAAAGATTCCACGTTGAGTTCCCATCATTGCGATTTTATCAAAACGGAAACCAGCTATATGGTTCGCGACAATGACAGTACCAACGGGACCCGCGTTAACAATGTTCCAGTCACCGAGCAGGAACTGAAAAATTTCGATGTTATTCAATTGGGCGGAATCGAAATTTTATACGATGCTGATGATGGTACGGATAATGATAATATTGGCAGCCATGGAAATACTACTGGTATTGATTTGGAAAATACAACAAATACCGGCCTTTCCACGGTCAAACATTTTACCAATTATTCTCCATTCGCGGAAATGGAAACGAAGCGGGCTAATCGTAATCAGAAAGTTGTTCTGATTTTGGTCAGCCTGCTGGGAATTATTGTTCTTGCCCTGCTTGTGGCCCTTCTGGTCGTCATGATGAAGAGACTTTCCTGAGTAAATCGATTGGCAGAGTCACTGGCATGATGGCTGTATTGAGCCGCAAATGATTTTCTTTCGAAGAGCAACTACTTAAGGAATTTATGGAGAAGAAACAAAATAATAAGGCTGTGGATCCCAAGCGTAAAGGGATGCCCGGCATACCCCCGGAATATAATGGCAAATCTGCGATTGTTTGGTTGATGGTTTTTCTGCTGGTCGGCGTTTTAATCATCTATCGTTTTGGCGGACTGGGGGCAATCCCCAATAAGGAATTTGATCAGTCAACGTTTCTTGATCGAGCCATCAGAGGGGAAATTATAACGGCATCTATTCAGAGTGACCCCGAATTAATCCTTAACATTAGCGGTAAATTCCGCCTGTCAAAGGAAGAGTTGGCATCCCTGCCAGAGTCCAATCGTCCTGCTGACGGGATGGGCGTTTACCGGACTACGGTGTTGAAGAGCGATGCGGTAGACGAAGTGATGCGTATACATATTCCCGATGTGCGTGTCGAGACTCCGGGATTGTGGAAAATGTTTGTCTGGATGCTGCCGACACTGCTGATTCTCGGAGTAATCTTTTTCCTGATTTCCCGCCAGTACAAGATGGCAGGAAAGGGGGCAATGCAGTTTGGAAAGAGCCGTGCCCGCATGATTCCCCCGGATGAACTTCATGTTACCTTTGACGATATTGCTGGAGCAGATGAAGCAAAGGAGGAAATTAAAGAAATTGTCGATTTCCTGAAAGATCCTTTGAAATTTACGATGGTTGGCGGCAAGATCCCCAAAGGGTGCCTCTTGACCGGTCAGCCCGGGACTGGAAAAACACTTTTGGCAAAAGCTGTGGCATGTGAAGCCAATGTTCCATTTTTTGCAATCAGCGGTTCCGATTTTGTGGAAATGTTTGTTGGTGTAGGTGCCAGTCGTGTTCGCGATATGTTTGAGCAAGCCCGTCACTGTTCACCATCCTTGATCTTTATTGACGAAATTGATGCAGTAGGACGATCCCGTTTTACCGGAATGGGGGGAGGCCACGACGAACGGGAACAGACATTGAATGCAATGTTGGTTGAGATGGATGGTCTTGAGTCCAGTCAAACCAATGTGATTGTGATTGCGGCAACCAATCGTCCTGACGTCCTGGATCCTGCTTTATTGCGCCCCGGTCGCTTTGACCGGCAGATTGTCATGGATTTACCGGATATCGCCGGACGGCGCAAAATATTGGATATTCATGGCGGAAGGATCAGGCTTGCCCCTGATGTGGATTTGGATACAATTGCGAGGGTTACTCCTGGATTCAGCGGCGCGGATCTGGCAAATCTTTGTAATGAAGCTGCGCTTCTTTGTGCCCGCAATAACCGGGAGCAGGTGACTCAAGCTGATTTGGAAGAAGCACGCGATAAGGTTTGCTGGGGACGAGAACGCAAGAGCCGCCACATTCCGGATCAGGAGCGTAAATTGACTGCTTATCACGAGGCGGGGCATACGATTGTCGGGCTTTGTTGTGATAAGGTGGATGACATTCATAAGGTTACTATTGTCCCCCGAGGACGTGCTCTCGGCGCAACATTTACGTTGCCGGAAAATGACCGCTATAGTGTCAGTAAGCAGGAAATTCTTGATGATCTGGCTTTTGCAATGGGCGGTCGAGCCGCAGAAGAATTGATTTTCGGTGATATTACCGGCGGAGCGGCTGGAGATATTATTCAGGCCAGCAAACAGACGCGGCAGCTGGTTTGCACTTACGGTATGGACGAAACGATCGGACCGGTGAATTACAGTGGGGGGCAACATCCGTTGTATGTGGCTCAGGACGATAGCGACTCTTTGCCGGCAAGTCAGGAAACTCTTCGAGAAATTGATTTGGCTGTTAAACGGTACATCGAAGAGGCGATAGGAAGAGCCCGCGCTATTTTGAAAGAGCATAAAGCAGAGTTGGAAAAGTTGGCGGAGGCTTTACTGGAACGTGAAACTTTGAGTGCTCACGAAATTTATGAATTATTAGGCTGGCCTGATCCTAAGGCTCCAAAGTCTTCTGAATCTCAAGCTGCCTCTGGAAATGAAGGCGGTTCAGCGGAAGTAGCTTCCGAGCCAACCCCGGAGTTGATTCCTGACCCTTCTGCAGAGCAGCCTCCAGAAGCTTGTACCGAGTGATTGTCGATGACAGCAGAATGGAACAGGATTGTTCAACCGGTGTCAGACGGCTGCACGATGCGTTGCAGAGTGCAGCCGCGATCGTCAAGAAATGCGGTGATCGGGATATACGACAATTCCATGAAAATCGCCTTAACGGCTCCTCCGGTCGATGGAGAGGCAAATGCAATGTTGTGTGCCTTTATCGCGAAACTTTTGGGCATTTCCAGAAGTATGGTGTCTGTGAAGCAGGGAGCGACAGCAAAAAATAAGGTATTGGTAATTCGCGGGATTTCTGTTGAAGCAGCACAATTGAAATTAGAAGAACTTACTGAATGATGTGCAAATATGCCGTGTGACCGATGGAACTTTCGGGAATTTGAATGGGATATTTGCCAATGGATTTTGAGGATAGCATGAGCAAAGCAATTATTTTTCTTGCGGACGGGATGGCGGACGAGCCGCTGGCCGAGTTGAATGGGAAAACCCCTCTGGAAGCGGTAGATACACCGGCGATGGATTCAATTGCCAGGTGCGGAGCCAGTGGAACGTTTTTGACACTTCCCGAAGGCTTACCTACTTCCTCTGATGTAGCGAATATGTCGGTTCTTGGTTTCGATCCCGAAAAAAATTATCCGGGACGGGGTCCGATTGAAGCTGTCAGCCAGGATATTCCGCTGGCGGATGATGATATTGCCTGGCGTTGCAATCTGGTAACAGTTTCTCCTGACGGAATTATGCAGGATTACTCTGCTGGTCATATCGACAATGAGACGTCCGCACAATTGATCGCGGATCTTCAGAAAACGTTCGGCAGTGATAAAGTTACGTTTTATCCTGGAGTCAGCTATCGCAACCTGTTGGTGTTGCATGGAAAGGAATTTTCAGCAAAAATCGATTATCATAAACCGGATTCTTCCCACGGTATCCCAGTTTCAGAATTGAGGCTGACGGCACAGGGGAATGAACCGGAAGCTCAGCATACTGTGGATTTTCTGGAAGATTTGGGGAGAAAAGCACATGAATTTCTTGCTTCACACCCATTGAATGCCGGGAAAGAATCTCCTGCTACGGATATCTGGCCATGGAGTCCCGGGCGTAAGCCGATGCTAACACCTTTTGAAACGTTGTATCAGGGGAAGAAAGGTGCCATCATCAGTGCTGTGGACGTTATTCGCGGCCTGGGAAAATGCACAGCTATGGATGTCATTATTGTTCCCAATGTTACTGGATTTATCGATACCAATTACCAGGGAAAAGTTGAGGCTGCGCTTAACGCATTGGAAGATCACGATTTTGTTTATGTGCATGTTGAAGCAATCGACGAATGTTCCCACATGGGAGATTTGAAGCTGAAGATGCAGGCTATTGCAGATTTCGACTCGAAGATCGTTGCGCCAATATTAAAAGCATTGGAAGGTCGTAATGATATCGTTTTTGCCGTTTTGCCCGATCATCCTGTGCCAATTCAGTTGCGCAAACATACGACGACTCCGGTTCCGGTGGCAGTCTGTGGTCCCGGAATTGTGCCGGATGAAATTTGCCATTTCAGCGAAACAGCTGCTCCGACGGGAACCCTTGGGCATTTGCATCACGACCAGTTAATGAAATTGGTTTTACATTTGCAATAACGCCGATATATTCTGTTGATCCTGTTGGGGTAACAATGGCCGCGAAAGGGTGGATAAGTGAAGTCTGAGCGACAGAACTGGATTTTTTTCGGGTTGATGATTTTGCTGGTTTTCTTTGTTATCCAGCAGGCATTATTTCGGGAACTCTGGTTTGATGAAGCGCTGACGGTTCTGAATTTTATGATGTTGCCGGGACCTGGGGCGGTATATCACAATTATGCAATTCCCAACAACCATATCCTTTATACTATTTTGTTACAGTGGTGGGATATGGTCAATCCGAACCTGATTGCCTATGATGTATACTTGCGGCTTCTGTCAGTGGTTGCGGCAGTTTTGACGATAGGAGCAATGTGCTGCTTTTTCCCGCGCCGTGCAGGGGGGATATGGATTGCTGCAATGGCAATTGTCTCGTTTGTCTGTTCCGCTCCGTTTGCAATTTATGCTACTGCGGTGCGTGGTTATATGTGGAGTGCATTGCTGGTGCTTCTTGCTTTGATTTGTGCATGGCGTCTGACGGAAAAGAGGCAAATTTCCCCAGCTGCGATTCTTGGATACTGTCTTACATCTTTCCTGGCAATTGGAATGATTCCTGTGAACCTGGCTGCGATTGGCGGTGTTGTGGCAATGGTTGCGCCCCGCTGCGGTAGCCACTGCTACAGAAGCGGGCGATTCTGGGCGTTGGCTGTATTACCATTGCTTTGTGCCGGCCTTTTTTATTACCCGATTTTGCCTCAGGTTCAGAATGCGGCAGCACTGAGAGAAGGGTGGAAACACGCTGGGCGTGCAATTGTTTATCTGTTGCTGACGGTAGGGGGAGGAATGGTACCTTTATGGATTGCGGCAATAGCCGGACTGGTACGTTCCTGGCGTAGAAAAAATCTACAAACGCTGCTATGGCGAAGTTTGCTTTGGCTGATTCCCATTGGGATGATTCTGGTATTACCGGTTGCCCCGTACCCACGGACTTTTTTTGTCTGGTTGCCACTCTGGGTGTTTGCTGGAATGCTCGGAGTCAGGCATTGGATTGCATGGCGGCGTATGAAAAAGAAACCAGTTCGATGGAGTACGGTTTCTCTTCCGGTGGTTTTAACAGTTGCGGCAATTGTGTTTTCCGTTTGGCTTCCTCGCTGGACAGCACCAGCCGCGGTTGCGGTTGCCAATGGGGAACTGGATGATTTTTCCAGACCGTATTATATGAAAAACTCTTATGCCGTTTCTCCCGCTATTGCCGCGTTGAAGCCAATGAAGACTCCAGCAATTTTCTTGAGTTTTCAGGCTGATCCATGGCCGTTGATGTTTTATGGCGCATTAGCCGGGATAGAGCGCGAACTATGGTATTTTGACGGGCCGCGCGGAGCTGTTGAGTCATTGCCGGACGAGGCAATCCTGGTATTGCATCGCGGCGAAGATCCCAGTCTCTTTGCAAGACGATTCGGGTTTGCAGAACTTTCTCCAGTGAAGATGACCTCTTTCCATGCAATCTATCGAGGACATAAAAAGTGACGGTTGACAAAACGCGGCCGGATCAGAATCTATCATTATTTCTGGTGTGTGGAATTCTCGGATTTACGGGAAGAGATTGTATTATCCTGTTATGCAGTGCTATGACCGGATACACGCCAACAGAGAAGGACTCTATCCGGATATTCTTATTGGTTATTTCTTCAATTCTGGCTTTGGGGATAGCGTGGTATGCCTATCGTTTCGGAGGAGGAAAGGAAACTTTTTTCCGCTTTATGGGTTTTTTTCGATGGGTATGGCGATGGAAGTTCTTTTTTACCGCACTGATGGTATTTTTCGGAAGCTGTATGATTTCTTTGTGCTGGCAACAATTGCTGAAGGTTGTCGGATTGGCTCCTGTTGTGCCCGAGGCAACGGCATGGGGAATCCATGTGCTGAAGAATCGGCAGCTGATTCTATTTGCAGTATATGTGTTTTATACATTGGTAGTCGCACCAGTCAGTGAAGAATTTTTCTTTCGAAGAGTACTTGGAGATGTGTTTGCCTTTTATTTTCCGGAATGGCTGGCTGCGTCGTTGCAAGCTTTCATTTTTTCTTTGCTGCATTTCTCTGTTTCCGCTTTTCCTGCGCTTTTCTTTCTGGGATATATACTCTTTTGGTGTTACCGCAAATATCAGACTCTCTGGGCAGCTGTTTTCATTCATGGATTATATAATTTTTATTGTTGGGTGCTGTTGTGGTTGGGACTGCAGGTATGATGGAGAAACGGACAAATTAATTTAGGCGTTGGAAATAATTCTTTCTGCGTGCTATAGTATATAGATACGAATTTTCAGCTTTCGGATTGGTTTGATCCGATTTAAAGCATACAGAAAGGAAGAGCTTTCATGTCGGTTTTTTCTAAAATCCAAGTTCCTGCCGGGGACAAAATCACGCTAGACAACGATGGAAAACTGAATGTTTCGGATCATCCGATTGTCGCTTATATCGAAGGCGACGGAACTGGCCCGGACATTACCAGCGCATCCATGTATATTTGGAATAGCGCCGTCGAAAAGGCTTATGGCGGCCGCCGTAAAATTTCCTGGATGGAAATTTTTGCAGGCGAAAAAGCTAATGCTGTTTACGGGGAAAACACATGGCTGCCCCAGGAAACGATACAGGCAATCAGTGAATACCTTGTTGCCATCAAAGGCCCATTGACGACTCCTGTCGGTGGCGGAATCCGCTCTTTGAATGTTACATTGCGTCAAGAATTGGATTTATATGTCTGCCTGCGTCCGGTTCGTTATTTTGATGGCGTCCCATCTCCTGTAAAACATCCGGAGAAGACGGATATGGTGATTTTCCGTGAAAATTCGGAAGATATTTACGCGGGGATTGAGTGGAATGCTGGAACTCCGGAAGTTGCCAAAGTGATCGACTTTCTCCAGAATACAATGAAAGTCAACAAAATTCGTTTCCCGGAAACCAGCAGTATTGGAATCAAGCCGGTTTCCCGAGAGGGCACAGAACGTTTGGTCAGCGCAGCAATGGATTATGCTATTCGTAACCATAGACGTAATGTAACGCTTGTCCACAAGGGCAATATCATGAAGTTCACGGAAGGCGGATTCAAAAACTGGGGATACGATTTGATTCGGCGCAAATACGCTGATGTTGCTATTCCGGCTCCCGATTGTGACTGGAAGGCGCCAGAGGGAAAAATTTTAGTGAAAGATTGTATTTGCGACGCCTTCCTCCAGCAGATACTGACCCGTCCGGAAGAATACGATGTGATTGCAACAATGAATTTGAATGGAGACTATGTCTCCGATGCGCTTGCCGCCTGTGTCGGCGGGATTGGAATTGCTCCAGGAGCAAATATCAACTATATGACGGGGCATGCACTTTTTGAAGCAACGCATGGTACGGCACCCAAATATGCAAATCTCGATAAGGTAAATCCGAGTAGTCTGGCGTTATCAGGCGAAATGTTGCTGCGTTACATCGGATTTGATGAAGCAGCTGATCTCGTGATTCATGGGATTGAGCAGGCAATTCGCGATAAGGTCGTGACCTACGACTTTGCCAGATTGATGGATAATGCCACAGAAGTATCCTGTTCCGGCTTCGCAAAGGCCGTAGTGGAACGGATGAAATAAACGTTGTGCCGGATCTCGATATCCGGCTTTTTACCGTGCAGGCTGCTCGATGTTGCCTGCCTGAGAATCTCAATAAGGTTCAGAAAGAGTGAGAAAATGAAACTGACTTCACTGTTGGATCAGAATTTGGTGTTCTGCAATCTCCATGCCAGTGACCGGGAAGAATTGTATGCTTTGATGCTGCAGAAAGCGGTTGCGACTCTTGATTGTCTGAAACTTGATGTGGAAAAGACGACAGCTGGGCTGATTGAACGCGAGGACGCGATAGGTTTGCCATACGAAGGAATTGCGTATCCTCATGTCCGCTTGCCCGAGTTAGATGATTTGTATATCATTATTGGTGTTTTGGACGAACCGATGCAAATCAAGGCAGCGGATCCAAAGCCATCGCAGGTAGTGGTTCTTTCTTTAATTTCTCCGGAAGGGAGTGCAACGTATCTTCGGATGCTTTCCGCATTCACACGCTTCCAGGCAAATCATGCCAATCTGCATCAGTTGATGCAGAGCCGTTCCGGGACTGATTTTCTAAAAGTGCTCAACGATGCCAATGTCATGGTTAAACGCAATATTACTGCGGAGGATATGATGACGCGGGATTGTCCGCGTGTAACCCTGACAGACAAACTGGCAGTTGCTTTGGATATTTTCAACAGTAATGGCAGTGAAGTTCTGCCTGTGGTCAATGCAGCGGGAAAACTGGTTGGGATTCTTGATTCCAGTGAAATTGTCCGGCGTTTTATTCCAGACTATATTTTTATGCTGGATAACTTGAAGTTTCTGACAAGTTTTGAAGTGTTTGACAGAATTTTCCAAGAAGAAAATCATCTTGCAGTCAAAGACTACATGCAGCCTGCGGCAACAACGATTTCGCCAGATACCCCTCTTATTCAATTCACCGTCGGTCTTGCTCGTCATGAAGCATGGACGTATTACGTAGTCGATGAAGAAAATATCCTTCTGGGTGAAATTTCCATTCACAATATCATTCACAAGGTTCTGCGCGGCTAAAATCAGTTCCGTGAGCAGGAATGATGAGGTAAGGTAGTTTAATTATGTTTACATTTTGGTTTGCAACTATAGTATTTTTCGGCACTTATTTTCTGATTGCAACGGAGAAAGTGCATAAAACCACAGCTGCGCTGGTGGGGGCCAGCCTGATGCTTTTTGTCGTTCTGCAAGGGCCGGGACATGGCAGTAGTGATCATGAAGATACAATCGTCATGAATGAAGCTGCGCTCACGGTTCCTGAGCAGGTGAAAGAAGCGCTCAAAGATGAATCGATTCAGTTGGACAATGAGGAAGCCCAATATGCGGAGGGGGGGGCGGAATGGATTCAGGCAAAGGAAATCAATCCGAGCGAAGCCTATAACAAATTGGATGTCTATGCCCGTTATGTCAATTTTGACGTTATTTTCACGTTGGCGGGAATGATGGTTCTTGTAAACATCCTCAGCGGGACTGGGGTATTTCAATATATTGCCATTAAGTGTGCAAAACTGGCGAAGGGGTCACCGATCCGTACAATGATTCTTTTGGTTTTTGCTACTGCTACGCTTTCGGCTTTCCTGGATAACGTAACTACAGTCCTGCTGGTGGCGCCGGTTACTTTGTTGGTCTGCGCTGAACTTGCGGTGAACCCGATTCCATTTCTGATGGCGGAATGTATGGCTTCGAATATTGGAGGTACCGCAACGTTGATTGGCGATCCGCCGAACCTGATCATTGGATCTTATGCAAATTTGGACTTTTCAGCATTTTTAATCAATCTTGCTATCTTTATTTTTGTAATTCTGGTTCTTTACTGCGTTTACCTGAAGTTGTACTATGGGAAACGGATGCATGTGACGATTGAACAGCGTGCCCGGATTATGGAGTTGGATGAAAAAGCCGCCATTACTGACCCGGTGAATATGAAACGTGGCGGAACGGTTGTTCTGTTGACAATTTGTGGATTTTTGCTTCATGGAGCTCTGGGATTTCAGCCGTGTATGGTTGCCATGGGCGGGGCTGCTGCCGCTTTGGCTGTTTGCAAGGTGAATGTGGATCACGCATTGGAAAAAATCGAGTGGAGCACATTATTTTTCTTTCTCGGGTTATTCATTCTAGTCAATGGCGCTGAGCAAGCAGGTCTGATGCATGCTTGCGGAAAAATCATGTCGTTTATGAGTGATTGGCCTGTTTTGCTGATTATTCTTGTACTGATGTGGTTCAGCGGGATTGCTGCGGCAATAACCAATAACGTATCCTATACGGCAGCGATGGTATCAGTTGTAGGGGAATTTCTCAATGCAACGCCATCATTTGCAAGTAACTTGGAATTGCAACATCTTGTCTGGTGGGGGCTCGCTCTTGCGATCTGCCTTGGCGGCAACGGGACTCTGGTTGGTGCTGCTGCCAATTTGGTTACTGTGAATATTGCAGCGAAAAATGGCCACGAAGTATCGTTCAAGCACTTCCTGATTTACGGTGGACCGACTGCGTTTACAACGCTGGTTGCCGCATCGATTTATATTGCTGTTCGCTATTTTGTCTGTTTCTGATAAGAATCGGCGAAGAGAATGAAAGAAGAAATTGTTATCGCCGCGGTTCGCGAAGCCGATTCCGCGGCTGTGGCTCAACTGTATTTTGATGCTGGATTTCTTCCGCCGGGCAGTGACATTTCTTTTATTCCTGCCATGATTACCGGTTCTTTTGTCTGGGTTGGTGCATGGTGTAAAGGTGAATTAATTGGTATGGGAAGAGCTATTTCTGATGGAATCAGTGATGCTTATATTCAGGATGTAGTTGTAAAGGAAAATTACCGTAGACAAGGAATTGGGGCAGGAATTATCCGAGAGATTATTGCGATTCTCCGCCAGCATGGCGTGGATTGGATTGCCTTGGTTGGAGTGCCTGGGACCAAGCATTTTTATCAAGAACTTGGATTTGAAGAGCTTGCCGAATATTTGCCAATGCAGTGGAAAGGCTTTTGAGACGCTTTTTTAGACCGAAAAAGAGAAAACCATCGCAGGTTTTCTCTTTTTTTATTTGCAGATTTGCTTTGAGCGTGTATATTCTGGTAAAATGAAAACCTTTTATGGATTACAGGAATATCAACATGAACATACCGAAAATCGACGTAGCAGTTCTTGGCTTGGGTGGAATGGGCGAAACGCATGTAAAAGCTGCGAAATCGTCACCTTATGTCAATCGTATTTATGGACATGAACCGAATCGCATGTATTGCGAAAAAAGGGCGGCAGAGCTTGAAATTATTCCGGCAACGGAGACGGAAATTTACACAAATCCGGAAATCCGGCTGGTGTATATTGCCTCTGTGAATGATGCCCATGTTGTGCAGGCGATTGCCGCTTTGCGTCACGGTAAAGCTGTATTATGTGAAAAGCCGATGGGGATGACGCTGGAAGAAGCACGTAGGTTGCTTGAAGTCGAAAAGGAAACTGGTGGCTTTCTTCAAATTGGCTTTGAACTTCATTATTCCAAATTGTATACTCAAGTCAAAGAATGGATTGATGCCGGCCTTATTGGGGATGTAGCATTGGTTAACTGTCGGTATTACTGCTGTGAATTTCACAAAAAAAACAACTGGCGCAGTAACCATACCGGCAGTTTTCTGATTGGCGAAAAGCTTTCTCATTACCTTGATTTACAACGTTGGTGGATTCCTTCACCGATGGAATCGGTATATTCTCTTTCTGCGCCCAAAGTAGTTCCTTACTTTCGTCATCGTGACAATCATCAGATCATGACGAAATTCAAAGGTGGAGAGGTGGGCAATCTTCAGTTTATCATGTATCTGGCAGAATCTTACGAAGAGGACCCCTTACAGGAAACGTTAGCCAAGCAATCTGATGACGGTCATTTTTTGCAGTTTCACGTAACGGGGACCCGAGGTGGAATTGAAACGGATGTTTTTCGGCGGCGAATCCGCCGTTGGGAGTTTACAGACGGCCCGGAAAATTTGCAGAGCAGGATTGTGGAAACGATTCCCTTTGAGAAGAAAGATGATCTGAAATGGTTCCATAATACACATGGACAGAATGTGCGAGTGGCAGAACTTGTTGCCCGTAATTTACCACCTGAAGTTTCAGCTCAAAGCGCTTTTGATACAATGCGTCTTTGTTTCGCGGCTGAAGAATCAGAAGATACCGGAGAGATCATTCGATTGTGATTTTTAATTTGGGATTTACTTTTTTGATTTGTTAAACGTGGAGGTTTGAAAAATTCACGAACAGAGATGATTTGAGGTAGGAGAAGGTCGCGGAATTGTTTTATGGTTCGGTTGGAGATAATAGCAGACAGAACCCAAGTGC
>CALGPR010000042.1 GCA_937960425.1 uncultured Lentisphaeria bacterium | reverse complement strand
CGTTAAATTCCCGTGCCGCAATCGAGCACAATATCATGCTTTTTTCTTCCTACTTTCTTTCCCACGGCTTACCGGGAAATCGAATCGAGCAAGTCATCCCCAACGATGTGACGGAATCAGAGCGCAGCTTATGTGAAGAGGTGTATTTCGGAATTCTCCGTCAGGCAGCCTTACGGCGTGGAACCGAATGCAGATTTAAACTGATTCATTCCTTTGAAGGAACTTCAGACGAGGATAGGACATGGCACTTAGAACTTTTTGACGGAGAAAAAGTGGTCAAAGAGCAAACCATTCACCTCTTGAAGTAACACCATTTTGCCTGTATAGTAATAATAGTATTTAAACAACCGGCTTTTGACAGTAGAAAACACGTTTTCAGCCAAGAAGTTTGTTTGCAATGAGAGTTTCTGTATTTTTAACGTATACAGCAGGGCCATTATCATTTCAAACTGCCCTCTCTAACGGTCTTATTACTGGAACTCCTCCCTTTTCCTGATGAAAACAACGATAGCAAGGAGTCAATTTATCATGGCAGGAATTTTTAAAGCCTACGATATCCGCGGCGTATATCCCAACGATTTAAATGCTGAAATCGCAGAAAAAATCGGCCGTGCCTATGTCGATTTTACCGGAGCAAAAAAAATTGTCGTCGGCCGCGATATGCGTCCCCATTCCATTGTCCTCTTTGAGGCATTTGCCAAAGGAGCAATGACGCAAGGCGCAGATGTTATCGATATCGGGCTATGCTCCACTCCCATGTCTTATTACGCGAACGGCTTCCTCAAAGCTGATGGCAGCGTGATGATTACCGCATCTCATAACCCGGGTGAGTGGAATGGCTTTAAACTCTGCATTGCCAATGCTGTCCCGATCAGCGGCGCCACCGGCATTGCCGATATTGAGCGAATTGTGACAACTGGCGATTTTAAGCCAGCAGCAGCGCAAGGAAAACTTTCCACGTACGACATTGCACCGGAATATGCCAAATTTCTCCGCGCCCATGTCAAGTTTACCAAAAAATATAAAGTGGTTGTTGACTATGCCAACGCGATGGGCTCCAAGGAAATTGCCGGTATAAAAGATCTTTACGATATCATTCCGTTGTACGAAGAACTTGATGGAACATTTCCCAATCACCACGCAAATCCGTTGGAACTGGACACGCTGGATGCTATTCGTGCAAAAGTAAAAGAAACTGGAGCCGATTTTGGAGCAGCTTTCGACGGTGATGCCGACCGCTGCGGATTCATTGATGATCGTGGCGAAGTCATTCCCATGGATCTCTTTACCGCCCTGATTGCCCAGGATATTCTCTCTGAAGGGCCGGCGACTATTCTCTACGATTTGCGCAGCAGCTGGTCAGTGCCAGAATGTATTCGCGAAAATGGCGGTACGGCAATTATGAGCCGTGTCGGCCATGCTTTCATCAAAAATCAAATGCGGGAAAATGACGCTGTTTTTGCAGGAGAACTCTCCGGTCACTATTACTTCAAGGAAAACTTTACAGCAGAATCTCAGGGATTGGCAATGGTCAAGCTGACCAACTTGATTGAAAAGAGTGGAAAACGTGTCAGCGAACTGGTAGCTCCACTTCGCCGCTACGCATTCAGTGGAGAAATCAATTCCAAAGTCTCCGATGTTTCAGGAATCCTTGAGCAGATTCGCCAGAAATATGCAGATGGCAAACTGGTTGAACTTGACGGCATCAGCGTTGACTACCCTGACTGGCACTTCAATATCCGTGCATCCAATACAGAACCGTTGCTTCGTCTGATTGTTGAAGGAAAGACCCGTTCTCTGCTTCAGACTGAGCGTCTCATGCTCA
>CALGPR010000041.1 GCA_937960425.1 uncultured Lentisphaeria bacterium | reverse complement strand
GTTACGTTTATATCCGACTTGTTTTCCGGCACATTATTGAATGGGATCCACTCGGCTTTCTTTTCCGCGGGGCTGGGCAAACATCTTCTGCCTCGCGCCCGAAAAGTAATGCCGGACCGCATCTGTGGTCCAGAAGTGGAAACAGCAATCAGAAAATTTCGTCCCAGGATCTCGACTACCTGTTGGAAAAGGTTTCCCGTTCCGGCATCAACAGCTTGACGCCGGAGGAAATGGAAGTTTTGCGAAAAGCCCGGGAACAAATGCGCGGAAAACACTGATTGTGACGCATCGCGACGATAAATGCCGGACGGAACGGAACAGCTCCCTTCCGTCCTTCTTTTAATCATGGATACAGAAAATGAATTTAAAAACTGACTTATTTGATTTTTCGCTTCCTCCGGAGCTGATTGCGCAACGGCCAGCGGAACGGCGTGATGGATCACGCATGCTGGTAATGGAACGTGCTACCGGCAACTGTGAAATCATGCCTTTTCCGGAGATCACCCGTTTTCTCACTCCCGGCGATGCGATGATCTACAACGATACCAAAGTAATGCGTGCGCGGATGTACGGACGCAAAGACGGACGCACGGATGGAGCAAAAATTGAAATTCTGCTGGTCACTCCCGGCTGTGATAACCGTCATTGGCACGCCTTCCTAAAACCCGGGAAACGGGCAACTCCCGGCACAGAAATTGCACTTTTGGACGACAATAACAATTTGTCCAGTGATACCGTTACTGTTCTTGAACACAATACCGATGGTTCATTTCTGCTGGAGTTTCACACGGATGACATTGATGGCATTCAGCAGAAATACGGCCATATTCCACTGCCGCCCTATATCCAACGCGGTGATGAAAATGCTGATGCGGAACGCTATCAGACGATTTTTGCTCATACTTCCGGTGCGGTTGCTGCGCCGACAGCCGGGCTGCACTTTACCCCGGAAGTGATCGCTGCATTAAAAAACAAAGGCGTAAAAACTTCCATGGTTACCCTCCACGTCGGGCCTGGAACCTTCAAGCCGGTATCTGTCGATGACGTAACCAAGCATCACATGCACAGCGAGCAGTTTTTTCTGACGGAGGAAACTGCCGATTTGATCAATCGCACCCATGCAGCAAAGAAAAAAGTTCTGGCGGTTGGAACGACAACCGTGCGGGTTCTCGAAAGCTGTGCATCACCTGAAGGCTTGGTTACCCCTCGAACAGGCTGGACTGATATTTTTCTCTATCCGCCATATCAACCGCGGGCGGTAGACATGCTTCTGACGAATTTTCACCTTCCGAAAAGCACATTGATTATGCTGGTTTCCACCTTTGCTGATCGAGAAAAGGTCTTGGCCGCATACGAATATGCAATCAAGGAAAGAATGCGTTTTTACAGTTACGGCGACTGCATGCTATTGATTTGAACTGAAGTGGGGTGAACAAAATGGACACGATTTTTCTAAGCGACCTTGAGGTACCGGCAATCATTGGGACATACGAAACGGAACGGGAAGTCTGGCGTACATTGCACTTGAATATAGAGCTTGGCATTGATCTTCAACAAGCTGGAAAGACTGATAATCTGGCAGACACGGTCAACTATGTTGCTGTTGAAGCAGCGATTCTGAAACTGGGCAGAGAAAGCCGTTTTTTTCTGTTGGAGCGTTTTGCAAATGAAGTTTGCCAGATTATTTTTGCTATCGATGAGAGGATTCAAAAGATCTGCGTAACCATCACCAAACCTGGTGCCATTACCCATGCCGCCGGCGTCGGTTGCCGCATCGAACGGTTCCGTTGAAAATATTTTTTTCTTAGCCAATGTAAAATCTTACAAAGTACCCAAAAAATTATTATGATTGCATGAAGAATTATTCAATCCTTAGGTTTCTAACAAAAAAGTTAATATACCCGATCCCTTTACTTCAATAGATAGGAAAATTCTACCCTATAATGGACAAACCCCAAAGTACTTCGAGAACATCCATTCACACTGCTGTCTCAAGCACTATTTTCTTACGTTACATAATGGGAAAATTTACTAACGCCATTAACCGAAAAAACTTAAAAAAGCTTTTGGGATTGTTATAACGGTCGTTCATTTCATCTGATCCATCAGAGAAAAATCTTACAGTTTTCCCGATGAAGCCCATCTTGCCCAAGATACTCCTGGAACTACTCTACCACAGCCAATCGTTTAAATGAAAAAAGCTAATCTCAAAATACGGCAAAGCTGGTAACAACAAATCAGAATATCAACGACTTAAAATGGGAAATAGATAAAAACAGGATTTGCCCCAAGATCGCTTTCTCCATCAGATAGCAACCATTGGACATTCGTTCATTGCCCCTTACATAGTATAGTGTGGCAATGAACGAACGAAAATTTTTGCAACAAGAAAATAACAAAACAGAAAACATTCCCCGGGGAATTTTCACATTCACATAATAGGGGTTAAAAAAATTTTCCTTTTAACTCTGTTTTTGAACTTCAGCTGATTATTTTTCAATTGGGTTGAGGGAGTTTGCATAGATTTCTGCGACAGTTTCTCTGCTTGCCTTTTCCGGCGCCAAAGAAAGCAGAAAGTCTAATGATGGCGTTGTAAAAACCAGCTCCGTCAATTTGGTAAGATCACTGGCTTGAAATCCTTCATCCTGCAATTTTTCCGGCGCTCCAACCGATTTTAACCATCTTTCAACGCCTATTGCAGCTTGTCCTGCTTCTTCAGGCACCCCTTTCAAACCGGGAACAAGCGGTGCCAGCACGTCTGCCAATACATTTGCCCGTACTGGATAGATCCGTTTTACCACAGCAGGAAGCAAAACCGCCAGCCCTAATCCATGCGTCAAGTCCGGCTTCACCGCACTCAATGGATGCTCCAAGGCATGAGTATAATGCAGCATCCCGTTATCAAAAGCCGTGCCGCCAAGCAGTGACGCGTATAACAGATAATACCGTGCTGTTAAATCTTTGGGATTTTTAAGTGCATCCGGCAAATACCGTGCCACCAGAGCAATTGCCTCCCGTGCCAGAGATATTGACAACGGGCTGGCTATGATAGAAGTCGCTGCTTCCACAGAATGGTTAACCGCGTCAATACTGACAAAGCGTGTCTGTTTTTCTGACAATCCCGTCATCAGCGCCGGGTCGTCAATCGCCCATTCCGGGTAAATGCAGTCATAGGCGATCGCCGGTTTGAATTCATTTTCCGGTATAGTAGCAACTGCTACCCGGTCAACTTCTGTGCCGGTACCATGGGTTAAATTGATCGCAATGATTGGTAATGCTTTTTCTGGCGTGAACTTGTAATTATAGAGATCTGCAGCGGTAAATTGTGGATTTGCCAGTAGAATTGCTGCGCTTTTGCCAGCATCGATTGGACTGCCGCCGCCAATGCCTAGTACTGCTTGAGCATCAGGCGCACTCTTTACTGCTTCGTCAATCTGAGTCGTCGTCGGATTCGGGGTAACTTTATCATACAGAACATACTCCAAGTCATTATCAGCAAAAGCTTTTTTGACATAATCCCATGCCCCTGTCGATTTATATGCTCCATGGCCGGTAACGACCAAAATCTTGTTCAAGTTCCGTTTCTTGAGCTGCTGAGCAATGTCGGAAATTTTTTTAATGGCACCGCAGCCGAAATAAACCAAGGTCTTCAACCGCAGTTCTTTGACTTCATGAATGTCGATATTGTCCCGATTCATATTGCGCTCCTTAATTTTTTAATGATTTGCAAAACTGCTTCCTGTGGCTTCTGCTTTCAATATAGCATTCAACAGGTGTCGCGCAACTCGTGCAAAAAGTTTTCAACGGCAAAAAAAAGACACCAACGAAATGCTCGTTGATGTCAGGATATGAAAATATCGACAAACCGATTCAACTGAATCGCGGTGCCTTTTACTTGGCATTTTTTTGACTTCTATGAAATTCCTCTTCTTCCTCGGGAGTCATCGGGCGCATCTGTTGCACAAGCATCCGCTTGATCGGAAATGGTTCCTTTTTACTTCGGAGAATACTGTATTGTCCCTGCCGCATATCATGTCGCGTCCCCCACGCATATTGAATAAGCATAACATCCGGGGCTTCCTTGGGCGGCGGATAAGGCTGATAGTAAATTTGCCAAACCCGCACCAAGTCCCCTACCCCCGCATAAGTTTTGCCGTCGGCATAATTGAGCAGCTTACAAATGGGCAATGGAAAGTCGGGAAAATCCAACCGCTTTACCCCTTCGGGACTCTTCAGCTCCAAAGAAAGAACATTATGACCGGCGGAGATAGGATCGATGGGAATAAACATCGGGTCAAATTCCATTCCGTCTGAACTCTCGTTACACTCCAGTTCCCCGCTCACGGTATCAGTCCCAACATCATACTCCAGCGTGGCATATATGCGCTGTACAAAGTTGGGGAGGTCTGGGGTACTCTGTCGCCGCGCCATTGAGCGTCGGGGCGGAATCCAGGGATACGAGTTTGCCGTCTGCTCTGCCATGGCGGGATCCAAAGTGATTTCAACCAAACCGGCAGTATTGCCGCAGGTAACTTGCAGCGACGGTTTGCGGAATAATCCGCCGGGAACCCATTCCACCTGAACTGCAAGATCCAGGCGTTTTAGCTCATCCCGTGGAGACATGTCTGCATCTCGAAGCAGCGGGATCAATCCCGATACCGGGAAATCATCCACGGTATAAAATTGATCCTCCATCCTCAATTCGCCAACGACCGGTACGCGGGTCCAAATCAGCAGCCGGGAATGTCCCACAGTCAAACCGCTGACATCGGCGATGCGGGGCGCAAGCGCTTCTCCGCGCAGCACCTCTTCGAAGGTCAATGTCCCCTGAAGCATGCCTTCCGGCGATACCGTCAACGCCGGTGTTATTTTGCAACCGTTGTCGATAGCAAGCGGGGCGGCATCGACAATAACGCCCCACCAGGCTGACAGCAATAAAAAAAACGTAACAAACCATTTGGGCATCATATCATAACTCTTTCCATTGATCGTATATCATTCCGCCGTTGGCGCAACATCGCAATTATCGTGAGCCGGAGAACATTCTGTTTCGGCGGAATTTTGCCAAAATCCATGCTGCAAGCAGAATCATCCCGGACACTCCGCCCAATACAATCGGATGATCGTTCAACCATCGCCACACTTTCGCAACAGAACTGGGCGACTTGCGGACCTTGGTAACGTATCTCTGTTCATATAGGCGCTGTAACAAAAAATCATCATCTCTCATGAC
>CALGPR010000040.1 GCA_937960425.1 uncultured Lentisphaeria bacterium | reverse complement strand
GAAAGGTTGACGGCAGAGATTCGGAGAATTTACAGAAAAAACGTTACGTAGCCTCGGACAGAAAGTTCCGTTTTCCGCATATATGAAAAAAAGTCATTGAACGGTATATCCTTGCCAATATAAAAAAACACGTGGTCTGGGATCGGGCAGAAGATGTGGATATTGAACTTGTCGGGATTTCCGACAGCTTCGCCGATAACCGTAACTATGATTTTCTGCACCGTGCTATCGGTGAACTTTCTGAACTTGAGCAGAAGAATCATCCACTACTCATTCTTTGATGATTTTGAGCCGGATGACCGGGAAATTGCCCGTAAACTGCGGATTCCTAAAAATTACCTTGCCGAAACACGGCAGAAAATATTTGAAAAACTGTGGGGCAAACTGCAGTACCGCTATTTGCCTGTCTCTGACCGCCGATATGTAGTTGAACCACGAACCCAAGAGGAGTTGTCATAATGCTTGAAATAACATCCATTGCCGCAGACTTGCCAAGAGATTATCCGCAAGCCGCCACCGCCGGTAAATTTTTTCATAACAAATGAGACATTACCGATTGACTTTCTGTACTTGTATGATAAATTATATGCGAAAACAGTTTTTTAAGAAATTATCCGGAAATAAAAGCCGGAAGTGCAACTTTGGAAGAAGAAAAAATATGCTGTTCACATCTTTTATATTTTTACAAATTTTTCTGCCGGCAGTGTTGATCACAGATGCACTGATGAAAAAAATCAAATATAAAAATTTTTTTCTGTTGATCGCAAGTTTGCTTTTTTATGCCTGGGGAGAGCCGGAAAATATTTTTCTGATTTTGATTTCTCTGTTTTTCAACTATCTGATAGCAATGTACGGATTGGATTTCCGCAAAAGTGAAAAAACGAGAAAATGGATGTTGACTTCGGGGATCGTATTCAATATTGGGATATTGATGTTTTTTAAATATACCTCGCCGTTTATTCAGTTTCTGGACAATATATTTGATCTTCCATTCAAGTATTCAAATATAGCTTTGCCGCTTGGTATATCATTTTTTACCTTTCAGATCATGTCATACCTGCTGGACACATTCCGCAAAGAAAATGAACCACAGAAAAACTTTTTTGACCTTGCACTTTACATCATGCTTTTTCCGCAGCTGGTGGCGGGGCCAATCGTTAAATATCATGATATTGCCCGCAGCCTGGAGCAACGCTGCGTAACCATGGCGGATTATACCGTCGGTATCCGCCGCTTTATCTATGGCTTGAGTAAAAAAGTCTTGATAGCCAACCAGATGGCATATCTTGCGGATGATATTTTTCTGGTTCCCGGAGAAATTTTGGACAGTAAAACTGCATGGTTGGGAATAGTTGCATATTCTTTGCAGATATATTTTGATTTTTCTGGCTACTCCGATATGGCGATCGGTATAGGAAGAATGCTGGGGTTCAAATTCAAGGAAAACTTCAATCTGCCGTATGCCGCTAAAAGCATACAGGATTTTTGGCGGCGGTGGCACATTTCGCTGTCTTCATGGTTCAAGGAATATTTGTATATCCCTCTCGGGGGGAGCAGGGTGAGTGAAAAACGTATTTATCTGAATATTATGATCGTTTTTGCGGCTACAGGGATATGGCATGGAGCAGGATTGAATTTTATCATCTGGGGATTGTATTACGGAGTGCTGCTGGTATTGGAACGGTGGAAGTTGAGAAATATCTTCGAGCGTAAACATTTCAGTTTTCTGGCTCATGTATACACTTTGCTGGCGGTGCAGATCGGCTGGGTGTTTTTCCGGGCGGAAACTTTTCTTGATGCGGCGGGGTATTGCCGGACAATGTTTGATTTTTCCAACAATCCGGATTTGGCTGTCAGCAGTTTCCTTACGCCGATATCCGGAGTGCTGCTGGTTGCGGCAATATTGTTGTCAGCTCCTGTGCCAATGCTGAAAATATTCTGCGATGAAACGACCCGCACCCAAATACGGTGGTTTGATTATCCGCTGCAGGGAATACTGCTTGGAGCATCATTACTTTTGCTGGCAGGTAACACCTATAATCCATTTATTTATTTCCGGTTTTAATGTAGGTAATGTTCTCAACAAACAGGACGATGACAAAAAATGAACAAACATTCATATTCTCAAGCAGCCATTATCGGTATTTTCTTTGCAATATTGCTGTTACCGCAGGTTATTCAGCTGGGTTTTGCTTCCCGCCAGGATACGACGGAGGAAAATCGCAATTTAACTGCTTTTCCGCAAAAATTACACTGGCGGAAACTTGCCCGGGGTTTGGAAGAGTATTACAACGACCGCATACCGTTCCGCAATGAAATGCTCAAAGGGTGCGGGATAATACAGAAAGAACTTTTTCCATTTACGCTGGGAAATATTATTCTTGGTGAAAATGATTTTTGCTTCTATGCTCCGAAGTCACAGGAAAATACACTTCTGCAATACAACGGGACGCTCCGGATGCCCTATTATAAACGGGAAAGAAACCGGAAATTCCTGGAAAAACTGTATCGTAAACTTTCTTCTGAAAACATCGGTTTTCTGCTGGTCGTCGCTCCAGACAAAATCCAGATTTATCCGGAATATCTTCCGGAACGCCGTAAGTATCAGCCTGCTTCAAATGCTCCGTCTGAACAACTCCGGAAGCATTTGCAGGAATTCAACTCTCCGGTTCCTGTAATATTTTTGAAAGATACTTTGCTGTATGCAAAAAAATTCTATGGTGACAATCTTTTTTACCGTGCAGATACCCATTGGAATCCGGTCGGAGGTTATCTCGGAGCAAGAGAGATCATCAGGCATTTTTCCCCGGATGAAAAACTTCCGGCGATCGGGGAGTTTCAAATCCGGTTTGGGAGTACCCCCGAACCGGATGATATGAAAAATCAGCTGTTGCATAAAAATTCTTTCAGCGATACTGTGTATATGACAAAAGAACCCGCAGTGGACAAGTTTGCCGGAAAAATTGAAATTGTGGGCCCCGGTCATTTGAAAACGGTCAATCCATCTGCTCGCGATCACCGGAAACTTTTGCTTTACCGGGATAGTTTCACCAATAATATGATCCCTTATTTATCCAATCATTTTGCGGAAGTTCACTATGTATGGACACACAAAGTCTCTCTGGGGCAGATAGCGGAAATTTCTCCGGATATACTTGTTCTGGAATATGTTTCGCGTATCCTTATAAAAATGCAGAATAAACTGCGTTGACCAGAGTCGCAAATCATCCTTACATAAAAAGGATATTGAAATATTGGTATGCCGAAGAACTTTGACGGCTTTTATCACCGTCCACCACCAAGGGGGCATGTAAAAGCGGCAAAGCGTCGCAAGGTGGCTGAGAGCCACTTTTTATGTCGCGCCGTCCTCGTTAGGACGGCTTGGTCGAGATGTGAAAAACAAACGCAAATTTTGGGGAGTTACACGCATTTTACGCTCAACCAAAGCAAGCTCGGTAACGCAGATAATATGCGTCAGCGCGCGTGCAAAGGGGTATTCTGGGCGTACCAATCAGGCATAGCCGAAACCCCAGTCCGGGTACTGAAAAATCAAAAGGTACTCCACGGCACTTTTCCTGTAGAGGGCGGCGAAAGGACTCAAACAGTTCAAAACAGTTTCCGCAGAAGTCCGGGGAACATTCAGCACACCCACAAACGCGTTATAAGTGGCGTTGTACGCTCGAAACACGCAAGACGGAGACATGGCAGGTCGGCTGATAAAACGCGTCAGCGGGGCTTTCTGGGGCATCTCAACGGTTCCTCTGAAAAGGGATTTACTATGAGGGCGCGCGGAAGGACTCGACATACTCATTTAAGTTGGTTGCAGAAGATAACCACAAAAAATCCCCCACGTGGGGGGATAAATTAGTGTCTGCTAAATAACTATTTATTTGATTGTATTACTTGAAAATCATCTAAGAATGGGGTATATTATATGCAATGAAATATTGAGACATTCCCGATTTTGTCTGCA
>CALGPR010000039.1 GCA_937960425.1 uncultured Lentisphaeria bacterium | reverse complement strand
CGCCTGCCCCATATGCAAGTTTGAGTACCCGCAGTACTTCATCGCTGTCATACAAATTTTTTGCTCCAGGCATTCCTCCAGGCAGGACAACGGCGGCAAACTCCGATCCCTGGACTTTTTTCAGCAGGATATCTGCTTTTACCCGGACATTGTGAGCCCCGCAGATGTCGAGGGAAGACAGGCCGGCAATAACAACCTCATGGCCCAGACGGCGTAAAATATCCACTGGTGTCAGTGCTTCCATTTCTTCGAAGCCTTCTGCCAGAATCAGTAAAATTCTGCTCATGATAAACTCCCTTTATCAAAATTATTTTCAAAATAAAATACATCCATTATATTATTACACCTTACACCCAAAAGGAGATTTTACCAGAATGATTGACAAATTCCTTGCGTATTTCATCAGTTATCTGACAATGGAGCGTGGGTTGGCCGCCAATTCTGTTCAGGCCTATCGGCGTGATCTCGAAGATTTTCTTGCCTACCTGCAAGCCCGTGGCATTACCAGCCCTGCAGAAGTTACGCGCGATACCATCAGCGAATATCTGGAATTTGAACAGCAGAATAACAGGGAAAATACTACTCTTGCCAGACGTCTGGTTTCGATTAAGCTGTTCTTTCGGTTCCTGCGCAGTGAAAACATTGTAGAAGAAGATGTTACGTCGGTAATGGAAAGCCGGAAATTGTCTCGGCTGATTCCCGATTACCTCTCCGAAGAGGAAGTCGATGCTTTACTCAATGTCTATCACCTGGACAGTCCAGATCCGCTGGAAGTACGGAATCACACCATGTTTGAATTGCTCTACTCGACAGGAATGCGCATCTCTGAATTACTGAATCTGAAGTTAAGTTCCATCGATTTCGAAAATGCTGTTGTTCGTGTTACCGGCAAAGGCAGTAAAACCCGGCTTGTGCCAATGGGAGGGACCGCTGAAAACGCACTGAAATACTATCTGGAAAATGCTCGCAAAAAACTGCTTCATGGGCCTTGTGACTATATTTTTGTCTCCAAAAGCGGAAAACGCCTTGCTCGTGACCGTGCATGGTGCCTGGTAAAAGAAGCTGCAATCGCTGCCGGGATTCATAAAAATATTTTTCCGCATACTCTGCGTCATTCCTTTGCCAGCCATCTGTTAGCGCATGGTGCGGATTTGCGTGTGATTCAGGAACTGCTCGGGCACAGTGATATCGGTACGACAGAAGTCTATACGCATGTCGAAAAAGACCGCCTGCTTGAAGTGCATCACAAGTTTCATCCGCGCGCCTGAAAAAATAGAAGAAATCCCCAATGAAACAATTGAAAAAAAAGAGAAAAGCAATATAATATTTCCTTGGTATTGCAGAAAAGCTGCTACCGTTTGCAACAGTGTTAATTTACAGGAGAATTGGGCGTGATGAAGCATATGAAGCAGGTGTTTTTGCCGGTGTTGCTGCCACTGATCATGGTCGGCTGCGGTGATCCGAAACAACCTGAAATGGAAATGCAGCGACAAGGGGAAGATCCGAGCGTAGCAACCCGGATTGTAGAACCCACGTTGGAGACTGGCGCGTTAACTGGAGACGACCTGGCTGCTTTTGCTCCTGTCCCGATTCAAAAATGGGTGCTTTCTCTGCCAGCAGGAGAATATAAACTCGATTTGCATGTGGACGTTAACGACCCCACCGGTGATGGCATCGGCGGCAGCATTGACTGCAAGGCGCTGGAGCGAATGACCTTTCCAATCGAGGAAGCAGAGACAATTTCCATGGTTATCAAATTTCCGGGGAAAAATGATTCCCAGGCGGCGTTATTTCTTTACACTGGATCCAGTTCCCTGAAGATTCCATTAGGGAAAGCCTTTAGTGCGGTGTTGGTTCCTGGACCGGGGGAAAAAGATGGCATTTGGAGTCAGACAATTGCAGAGGAAGAAAGCAACGGCAGGATTCAGAATTTTAAACTGGGAGAAATCAGTTTTGAACGGGCGGATGTTTCGGCTGATGGAAAGCCATTGCGCCGCGATGTTGTGCTGCGATTGAATGCGCTCCAGATAGAACCTGCCCCAGCCGTTATTGTTTCGGAAGAATCTTCTGCTGCTCCAGCGGAGAAAAAATAGATTCGATTACCTTTATTTCTCCGGGATGGTTTTTGTTTTATATTTTCGGAAATCAGGAAAGAAAAAATAATTTTAATTC
>CALGPR010000038.1 GCA_937960425.1 uncultured Lentisphaeria bacterium | reverse complement strand
ACCTTTTTTCAGATTCTGAGTGTGTTTCAAACACACCGCTACAATTTTTGCAAGTTCATTTACACTAACGACTTTTATCGTTTTTGAATAGAGGATTCTCTTTTTGCCAGAAATCGGAATGGAAAAAAATAAATGGCGGAGAGAGAGGGATTCGAACCCTCGGAGGGTTGCCCCTCGGCGGTTTTCAAGACCGCTGCCTTAAACCACTCGACCATCTCTCCGATTCCCTTTGAATATAGCGTATGAATCCTGAATTTCAAGACGCTTTCTTATTTTTCAGCCAAAACAGTTGTATTTTCGTGCAATGTTTGAAACAAAAAAAGCTGCCGAATTCTATCGACAGCTTTTTTATTCAAATTTGTTTACTCAATTGGCTACAATATTTACCAGACGCCCTGGCACAGTAATAACTTTCCGAACTGTTTTTCCAGCGAGCATATTTTGTACTTCCGGGTTTGCCAACGCCAATTTCTGCATTGTTTCTGAATCAATATCTTTTGCCATCATCATGCGGACACGAGGTTTACCGCATAATTGTATAAGAATTTCCGCTTCTTTTACCTCCAGGAATTTTTCTTCCCATGTCGGCCACGGTTCGTATGCAATTGTGTCGGTATGCCCAAGCATCTGCCAGAGTTCTTCGCCCAGATGCGGGGCAAAAACAGAAACCATTTGCACATAAACTTCTGCAACACGACGAGGTAATTTTTCCAAACCAGTCAGTGCATTTTGAAAAATCATCAATTGACTGATCGCAGTATTAAATCCAAAACCGTCAAGGTCATTGGTGATTTTCTTAATTGACTGATGCATCACTCGCAAAGTTTCTTCAGCAGGTTCATCGTCCGTTATTTTCGCGTCAGCAATTAATCGATAAGAACGCTTCAGAAAACGGAAAACGCCTTCAACGCCTTTGGTATTCCACGGTTTCGTTGCTTCGAGCGGCCCCATAAACATTTCATACATGCGCATACTGTCAGCACCGTACTGCGCAATTACATCATCAGGATTCACGACGTTACGCAATGATTTTGACATCTTTGCCGGAAATTCAATGAGTTTTTCCCCGTCGCTTTTACGAATCGGGCCTTCCGGTGTAATTTCCACTTGGTCAGTCGGCACCAAAGCGCCACGAGAATCTTTGTAGGAAATTCCCAGAATCATCCCCTGATTTACCAACTTCATAAAGGGTTCTTTCGTGGAGACGTAACCTAAGTCAAAGAGCACTTTGTGCCAGAAACGCGCATAAAGCAAATGAAGAACCGCATGTTCTGCTCCACCAACGTACAAATCTACCGGCATCCAATACCGCTCTTTTTCCGGCGCCCAACCTTGTTTTTCATTATTCGGGTCGAGATAACGCAGATAGTACCAGCAGGAACCAGCCCACTGGGGCATGGTGTTAGTCTCCCGGCGTCCAACCTTACCCGTAACTGGATTGACATAGCGCAACCATTCGGTAGCTTTTGCCAGTGGGGATTCCCCATTTCCGGATGGTTTGAAGTCTTCCATATCTGGCGGAATGACCGGCAATTCTTTTTCATCCACAAGTTCAATGGAACCATCTTCATAATGAATGACAGGAAATGGTTCGCCCCAATAACGTTGACGGCTGAAGAGCCAATCGCGCAATTTATATTTGACTGCGCCGCGGCCTTTGCCGATTTTTTCCAGATAAGCCGTCGCTGCCGCTTTGGACTCATTGACTTCCAT
>CALGPR010000037.1 GCA_937960425.1 uncultured Lentisphaeria bacterium | reverse complement strand
TCATAATTATAGTTTGAAAGACGTAGAAGTCCGCTTCTGTCATGAAGGGATCGCCGATACGCAAATGGGAAAAAAGCCTCCGGGATTGCTACGTGTCTTGCTGTCGATTGCAGCAGAGACTTTTCGAGATTGGCAGTACATTATTATCCATGGGGAATTTCAAGAATTCTTTTATGCTCCGCGTTATCGCTATGTGCAGAAGATGAGTTATTATCGGGGGGCAAAACAATGAAAATTGCTCATATTGTCCGTCGCTTTTCTTTCAAGGAATGGGGCGGAACAGAAACGGCTGTCTGGAACATTGCTTTACAGCAGCGGGCACAGGGGTGGGTTCCTGAAATCCTTTGCACAGCGGCTTTGGATAAAATTGGTGACGAAATGGCCGAAGGGATTGCCATTCGGCGTTTCCCTTACTTTTATCCTTATTTTCCACTGCCGGCTTCGGATCGATTAGCACTGGACAAAAAAGGGGGAAATCCTTATGCCCCGCGGTTGATCGATGTACTCAAAAATGGCGACTATAATATTTTTCATATCCATACCGGCGGAAGACTTGCCAGGTATTCTGCAATGACAGGCAGAAAACGCGGTATTCCCTCGGTTATGAGTTTACATGGTGGATCCTGTACAATTCCACGACAAGAGCTGGAGTTGATGCTTAAGCCTTTGAAACATAAAGTTAGCTACGGAGGGCTTTTTGACCGAATTTATCTGGGAACTGCACCGCCGGAAATGCTTGCAGATTTACTTTTGGCTTTGAACAAGGAAGAAGCTGCTGCATTGAAGCGACAGTTTCCTGCTCAGAAAGTACAGGTTTTTCCGAATGGTGTTTTGCATAGAAATTTGCCTGAGGTAGGAGAATTTCGCAGAAAATATCATATCCCCGAAGCAACAGCACTCATTCTCTGTGTTTCCCGGATTGATTACCAGAAAAATCAAAAATTGCTGATTGATCTGCTTGCCTGTACGAAAGAGACGCATTTGCTGTTGATCGGTTCGATTACCGCAAAGTGGTATTATGAGGAACTTCTGCAGCATGCAGAAAAATTGCATGTAAGCAATAGATTGACGGTTATTCCCGGTTTGTTGCCGGATAGCGTTGAACTTTTACAGGCATTCAAAACCGCTGACTGTTTTGTATTGCCCTCTCACCACGAGCCTTTTGGAATTGTTGCGTTGGAAGCTCTTGATGCCGGGATCCCATTGATTGCTGCAAACGTTGGCGGGCTGAAGGATTTTCTCCGTGATGGTCAGAATGCGTTGCTGTTTGACGATAATGATATTGAAAGTTTGTTGAAGGCTTACCAAAAAATGGATCCATTACGGAAGCAATTGGTTTCCAATGGAAAGGTTACAGCAAAAGAGTATCATTGGGAGACACTTGTCGGGACTTTGAACGGAATGTATCAGGAGCTGTTATGAGGCATATCGTTTATATCGGGACGAATCTGGGGGTTGTTGGCGGGATCGAGCGTTTTATGCAAAAAAGTGCTGAACTTTTGCGCCGAAATGGTCTTGCCGTGTCATACCTCTACACGGGCTATCCGGTGCGTGAAGCTGAAAGATTTTCATCTGCATTTGATGTGACTGTTCCATTCAAAGATGGCGCACATTTGTGTGAACAGGCAGATTTGGTGATAATTCATAACATCATTCCAAAGAAAATGCTGGGGCACTTACCAGAGAAGAAAACTGTCTTTTTTGCCCATGATCACAACATTTATTGCCGAAGACATCACTATTATATGCCGCTCGGAAGACGGAATTGCCATCGGAAATATACGGCTTTACGCTGTTTCTGTTGTTCCCTCGGCTGTAACGAGGAACCTCCTATTGCGGAATATCGTAACTTGCCTGCTTTGGTGTTGTCTGATTTTATGCAGGAAAATTTGTATAAGAATGGATTTAAAATTGTTTTGAAGTTACCCGCATTTATTCCATTATTTGAGCAGGGGCGGCAATTTATGCCAGAAGGGAAATTGCGAATTTTTTATTTGGGACAGTTAATTCGAGGGAAGGGAGTTGATTTGCTTCTTTACACCCTGCGTTTTTTGAAAGTCCCCTATCATTGCACGATTGCCGGCGATGGAAAAGACCGTGCAATGCTTGAAAACGTGACAGTAAAACTTCACCTTTCAGAGCATGTAGAATTTACCGGGTGGTTGAGTGACACTGAAAGTGAGTGGTCAAGTAGTGATGTGTTCTTTTTTCCGATTCGTTGGCAGGAACCTTTCGGTTTAGTCGGATTGGAAGCGATTGCTCATGGCGTTCCGGTTGTTGCCTTTGATCGCGGTGGAGTTCGAGAGTGGTTGAGAGATACGAAAAATGGCTTCGCAATTCCCGCTGGTAAGCAGCGGTTAGCCGCAAAAGCTCTTACCCGCTTACAGCAATCACCGGAATTACTCAAATGCATGGGAAAGAATGCGTTTGAAATTGCCAGAAAAGATTTTTCTGAAGACAATTTTATTCGTGCGATTACTACTCTTCCGGAGGTGTTGAAATGAAAATTCTACTTCTGGCGATTCCTTTTGACAATGGAAAATCCGGGATTTCTGTCTATATCCGGGAAGTGATAAGAGCTTTGCGTGATGCCGGACACTCTCTTACAGTTGTCGTAGAAGATGATGCGGCAAAAGAATTTCGTGATTTAGAGCTGATTCATATAAAAAAACGTCGTCCGCTATTTTCCATGCTTTACACTCTTTATATTTTGCCATGGCAAATAAGATGGAACGCTTATGATTTCTGCATTGTGTTGGCGGCAAACCGCCGACTGTTCTGCCGGTATCCAATCTATACTATCGGCGTTGTGCACGATTTATCCCAGTATCATATCCCGGTGAAATATGACCGGTTCCGAATGTTTTACATCAGGCGCGTCTTGCCACATTACGCAAGAAAGGCACAGAGCATTTGCGCAATCAGCAAATCGACCCGGAACGATTTGGTCAAATACTGGCATATCCCAGAAAAGAAGATTACTGCCGTGTACAATGGATTTACCCCATTTCCCATGCCGACAGGGAGCAAGAAGAAAAAAAAGCAGATTCTTTATGTTTCCCGCATTGAACATCCCGGAAAGAACCATTTGAATTTGTTGAAAGCTTTTGAATTATTACCAGACAAATTACGGCAGGAATATGTTCTTGTAATGGCTGGTGCTGCGTGGAATGGAGCAGAAACTGTTTATGAGTATGCCAAAAACTCACAATGCCGGAAGCAATTTCAATTTACCGGTTTTGTCAGATCTGAAGATTTGCCCGAGCTTTATGTACAAAGTGCCCTCTATGTTTTTCCTTCGCTGTTTGAAGGATTTGGTCTTTCGTTGTTAGAGGCAATGTACGCTAATTTACCATGTGTATGCTCCCGGACTTCTTCACTGGGGGAACTTGGTCAGGGCGCAGCTGAACTTTTTGATCCCACATCTCCCCAGGATATTGCCAATGCTATGGAAAAAATTTTGAGCAACCCGGAGCTTCAACAGCAGCTTTGCCGTGCCGGGCAGTTAAAAGTTGCCAATTTTTCCTGGCAGAATACAGCCAGGCAATTAGTGGCGATGTATGAAGATAGAACTGCCAATCTTTTGGGCGTTTCATTTTTTATCGGTACGATGCAGGAAGCCTTGCAAAAATTAGATAGATTGGTACAAAGCAGAGAGCAGCATCATGTGGCATTTGTCAATGCACACTGCTTGAATGTTGCATATGAAAATACCGCCTACCGAACAGCTTTAAGAAAATGTTCGGTGATTTTTGCCGATGGAATTGGAGTAAAAATTGGTGCAAAGCTGCAGGGATTTTCAGTCGAAGACAACGTCAACGGAACTGATATGTTTCCTTTATTGCTTCAAAAATCGTATCGTATTTACCTGCTGGGGGGGGAACCGGAAGTAGCACAGGCTGCGTTGGAAAAAGCTCGCCATAACACTTCTAAGGCCGAGCTGGTCGGTTGTTCTGATGGTTTTTTCCAAATTCGGAGCGAACGCGAAGTGCTCAAGGAAATTACAACGTTGAAACCGGATATCTTATTAGTGGGAATGGGAGTACCATTACAGGAAATGTGGATTCGGGAACATTCACCAGAGCTTCCTGCCTGTGTAATCATTGGCGTCGGCGGGTTATTGGACTTTGTGTCGGAACGTATCCCTCGAGCACCAATGTGGATGCGCAAATTGGGGCTGGAGTGGTGTTTTCGACTTTATCAGGAACCACGGAGATTATTCAAACGATATGTTATCGGAAACCCTCTTTTTTTATGGCGGGTCTTCCGAAATAAAAAAGGAGGGCTTGAATGAAAAAATATTTTAATTTATCCGGGGCGATTGTCGTGCTGGCAATGGTGGTGAGTGGCTGTTCGTCCATTTCGCCTTACGACTATGCGGATAACTGGCTCATACGGGAAAACGACATTCCACAATATTATTCAACATTCGATCTATTTTATATAGGAGAGGCACCTGCAATTTACGGAGATACTCATGAGGTTCAGCTCAATTGGGTGAAAACCCACACAAACGATATTTTCGGAAATAGCGTTCGAGTTTTTGCTCCTGCCGCATATCCATGGAATGAGGAAAAGGCAATTGCTGCATTGCAATATTACTTGGAACATTTCCATCAGGAAGGGCATCCGTTTGTTCTCATGGCAGAAGGAAAATTTGCCGACCTTCTTTATCAGGCAATTCGGGAAAATGCCAAAGTAATCCCCGAGAATGGCTTTATTGCTGCTTATCTACCGGATATGACCCCGAAGAGCACGGAAGAGA
>CALGPR010000036.1 GCA_937960425.1 uncultured Lentisphaeria bacterium | reverse complement strand
TTACAGTACTGTTACAGTTGGGGTGGTCTGCGGAAGTACCGGAAGTCGTTGAAGAAATAAAATTGCGACTGGCAGAAGCACAAGAACTTTTCCCTGAAGGCCGAATAATTTTTCTTGCCAACGCCTCTGAAGAGGTAGGCATTCTCCATGAGTTTGCGGAAGTATATCTTGCGCAACACAATGCTTTTCTCGATCCTGCACGGTATCCTTTAGCCAAAAAAGAGGTGCGTAAGTTTGATGCGATTTATATTGCGAGAATAACGCCATTCAAACGGCACGAACTTGCGGAGAAAGTCAGTAAACTGCATTTAATCGGGAGCTATTCAGAAAACGAGCGAGAGTACTTTAAACAGACAATATCCAAATTTTCCCATGCTGTCTGGAGTCGAAAAATTCCATCATTTTTTATCGGCAGAAAGATTACTGAAGCGGCTTGCGGTTTGGCTTTGTCAGCTGTAGAAGGAGCGATGTTTTCCTGTGGAGAATACACGCTTTGCGGGATTCCAGTGGTGAATACTCGAAATCTTGGAGGACGCGATACATTGCTGCCGGATTTTGCTGTTCGAACAGTGGAAGCAGATGCGGATAAAGTTGCGGAAGCGGTAAGTTATTGGGTGGACAATCCTATTGAACCAGAGGCGATTCGGGAGGCTTTTTTGAAATTGGCTTTTCCGCAAAAAGCAAAGATACAAGACTTATTGAATTCTATTGCCGGGAAAAAAGTGTTTTTACCTCACAAACTCAATATCCGATGTCGCTTGCTACCTCATCAAAAAATTTTGCACGGCATCCGGAGGACGGAATAATGACAGTACCCAAAGAAAAGGTTTATGCGGTTATTATGGCGGGAGGAAAAGGAGAGCGTTTGTGGCCGTTAAGTACAGAGGAACGCCCCAAACCGTTAATTTCGCTGAATGGCAATCAAACATTGCTGGAAGAAACTGTCCAACGTTTATTTCCACTGCTTTTACCGGAAAATATTATAGTGGTCGCCAATGAAACGTCAGTAGACCAATTTCGGAAAATCCTTCCTATTCCTGTTGAAAATATTATTGCAGAACCTTGCAGGAGAAATACAGCTCCCTGCGTGGCTTTGGCAACTGCCCTGATTCGTCGACGAACGGAAGATGCGGTTATCATTATGCTTCCGGCGGATCACAAAATTTTTCCTGTGAAATCTTTTCAAAAAGATTTGGCTGCATGTGTAGACAACGTGGAGTATGGTAATTTATTGATATTGGGGGTATTACCGAATTTTCCGGCAACGGGATATGGTTATGCAAAAATTGGGGAGGAAATAGCTCCAGGATTTTATAAGGTTGTTGCGTTTCGTGAGAAACCGGACGAGAAAACGGCGCGGAATTATGTTATGAGTGGAGATTATTGTTGG
>CALGPR010000035.1 GCA_937960425.1 uncultured Lentisphaeria bacterium | reverse complement strand
GGCTCCATGCAAACTTACAATAACGCTGGCTGCCGGTCAATGACTGATGCCATTCTGCGCTCAACAATGCAGTCTTTTTCTTCAAGATCTCCCCATAGTAAAGGGGACAAAGGATCATGTCGTGCCGTCCGGCTCTCTACTGCCGTACGACAGAAATTGGCATAACAATACAGGCACCCGTGATTGCAGGTATTGTACGCACCGATGTCGATGCTTTCAACACACCCACAGGCAGCTCTTTGATTTTGATCTTTCCTCACAGTAACCCGCCCTTTACAAAGCCGGGCAATCAGTTCCGGGTCAATGCACTTTGCCGGGAAAATTCCCGTTCCAGAGAGATCAAAACTTTCAGCACAAGCAGCAAGTCGTATTCCCAGAGAAGATGCGATTTCATACAATTTGCAGGACAACTCCCGCTTTTGTCCTGCGGTTGGCTCAAAAGCAGAAATGGGGTGCATATTGCGTTGTGTTTTCCGGTAAAAATCCAGGAAACTGATGGTACATTGATTTGTATACGGTGCCAAACGTTTCGCAATGGCCTCAAAGCATTTGCAATGATATTCCGGAGTCATCCAATCCGTCAGAATAATGGGGTCATAACGCCAGATCAACCGTTCCGAACCGAATGCTTCCGAAAGCTGCATAAATGTCGAAATGATACTTTTTTTAGAAGAAAGATTGGGCTCAATTGTTCTGTTATAAGGTGTAACTGTAAATTGAAAATAAAAGGGTATTGTGAATTGTTTCAGTTCCTGTAAATGCCGGCGCAACAGCATTTCCGGATTTTTAGTCCAGAAAACGATGCAATCAACAGCCTCGCGCGTCAAACTGATTCTGCTGATTTGATGAAAATTCATCGGATTGCGCACAAGAACGTATCCCTCTTTCACGCGATTACAAAACCAGTCGCTGTAAAAAGCGGGAATGTCAGTCCTCCGGCTGGCACTGATAATCATACTGCCTCTGCCTCATCCCTTCAGTTTTCCAGGTTCTCAATCTAATATAAGGGAAACAAAGTCCATGCGGGAATACGATAATGCCAATTCTTAAGAGTTCAAACGGAAAAAATCCTGATCGTACTTAAAAGAATATCTTCCAAACTATGGTTCACACAAGTAGCCGCAGTCATTTTCTCCCGAGTAAATCTGGAAAAATTCAAGCTGCCCGTATTCTTTTTTAGAATATAATTTTTGGGGGATAACATTGTCACTGGTACCAACAAAACCAGTTGCCGGGAAGCACAGGAAAATTTAATAAACCGGAAGAAATTGTACCGATTTTCGACAAGTTTCCAGTAAGTCCCCCTCCCCTCTTGTCAATCACCATACACGGCAAATTGTAGAAAAACGTGGCACCAATTCTGAAAATATGTTTATCTGAAAAGAGGCAAATTCCGATGGCTGTATGACAAAAATATTTCTTTCCGGGTCAGATTCAGAATTGTACTCAGCATAACCGGGGCATTGCACAAGTGCGATTTTAAACTGCCGCTTTGCATTTTCCCGTGCTTTCATAATTCTTTCGACAATTGCGTCATCTACATTAATCAGTATCATTTGCCGCAAGGTATCCGGAACATTTTCTGCCAGGGGGATAAGCCCTGCTGCGGCGTCACCATAGGCTGCGGCCGTAAGAAAACCCTTTTGGGAAAGTGTTTGGATCCATTCCTCAACATTGGTGCTCGGAGCCGTCACATTGTACCCGAATTCTTGAATATAACCGACAGTATTGATAAAGTACATGGGATCTTCCTCGAAATTTTGCAAATAAAGGAACTCTTCAGGCTCCGGGTCAGAGTCCAGCCGAAACGCCTTTAAATGCAAAGTATCTCCTTCCTGCCTCGAGTGAACTCGCCACCAAAGTTGGCGTTGCCATAATTTTGCAAACTCCTCCGAAGGGAAATAATCAATTCGATTTTCAGCAGGCAGAGAAACAGGCCAT
Organism: uncultured Lentisphaeria bacterium; assembly: GCA_937960425.1. GTDB lineage: Bacteria > Verrucomicrobiota > Lentisphaeria > Victivallales > Victivallaceae > UMGS1518. The sequence goes on along the minus strand of CALGPR010000035.1, from coordinate 884 downwards.
TCGACCTGAGGCGGAATTATTCCGTCGTGCTCTTGACGCAGCTGTGCGATTGCAGTCAAATATTCGCGAATCAACTGATATGCCCATAAACTGGGAGTATGGAAAAATAAAGAGCGATTGGGGCAATTCCAGTCCGGCTGTGTGTACATTCGTAACACATTGTGGCCATCTTCTCGCAATTCCTGCGCCAATTGATCCGAATCTTTGCTGCCATAACACAGCCAGGTATTGACAATCAGCCACGATACATGGTTGTCACGTTCCACAGGGATATGGTCACTGGATCCGACAAACCCGACTGCATCAAAGTGCTGAGGGAACGTGGCGGCCAACTGCTGAGCCATTCGTGCCCCGGCAGATTCGCCAGTCAACAACAGCTTGCGCTGCGGCAAGTTAAAATAACGGCACAACTCCTCATGCGCCCGGAAAATGGCTTGATACCATCCCGACGACACCAAAGGATACGCCTTGACAGGGTCAGCCAGGTATTCCATATCCGAGGTAATTTCAAAGGAAAAAACCGAAAGTCCATGTTTCGGATAATCTTGGATTACCGAGCGAGTCAATAGTCCCCGACAATTCGATCCTGGAGCATAAAACACCATATCCGCTGCATTGTCAAGGGGAATCCCTTCTCGATTGCAGGGAATTAAAAATTGTAATTTTGCACGGGGTTGTTCCCATAATCGCGTATTAGCCACCCACTCTCCGCGAATAAAAAATTTTCCATCTCCGGCGTCAACAATTTTTATCTCCCGTCCACCGACAATCACGACATGCCAATACTTCCACCATACGAAAATAATACCCCAAAGAAGCAAAAAAAGAAATGCAAAAAGAATACTTTTTCTCATGACAGAAATCAATTCGCGCGATATTTTCGA
>CALGPR010000034.1 GCA_937960425.1 uncultured Lentisphaeria bacterium | reverse complement strand
GAAAAATTGTGAATTTCTGTTGGTCAATAACAGCCGGCCCACCAATTTATTCTGTTCATGGGGGTTTGTAGCCCGGAATGATTTGGCGTTTGTAGAGAGCGTTGTGGAGCAAAAGAAATGCGGCCCCAGAATTATACTCGGCCATTTCCCATTGTATGAAAATCATCCCATTTTGCGTTTCCGGCATCGCCTGTACGGGCAGAAAAAGATTGTGGAATGGATTCGTGAAGGTAAAATTGATCTATCGCTCTGCGGACATGTGCATCGGCCTTATTTGATCCTGGACGAAAATGGCCGTGGAGAAAATTGTGCGGGAAGTGTTACCCGCAACGGCAGTATGACCGAGATAAATGTCGATGAACATACCGGTAAATTTCAGTTCAAGACAATTGCTTTGACGGAAAATTAATTATGCTGATCCATTTGATTAAAAAAAGCCAGCTGTATTTTATTTTTTCCTTCGGGTTGTTAATTGTATTTGGTACTCTGGTTTTGAAAATTCCGTTTGCAATGCGACCGGAAGCGGGGGCATTGTCCTGGGTCGATGCTGTATTTACCGCGACCAGCGCGGTTTGTGTAACAGGCTTGACAACGGTACCGCTTTCCGACATGACTTTTTTCGGGCAAATGGTGGTGTTGTTCCTGATACAGTTGGGAGGCTTGGGCGTAATGACTTTGAGCACATCAATTTTGCTTGCTCTCGGCCGCAATATGAGTATTGGGACATCAATGATGTTTTCAACGCTGAATGAAACCGTGCCGTTTCATCATTCGGAAAGCCTGGTTCGGACAATTACAACTTATACTTTCGGAATTGAAGCGGCAGGGACAATTTTGTTGTCTATCGGATTCTTTCTTTCTGGCCATTCGCCACTGTATGCAGTTTACCTTGGTTTTTTTCATTCGATCTCAGCATTCTGTAATGCAGGTTTTAGTACGTTTGATACGAGTATGATCGGGCAAAGTGCTTTTGTCCGCATCGTAATTGCTATGTTGATTCTTTGCGGCGGACTGGGAATGTATGTAATTTATGATCTGGTGCAATGGTACAAGAGCCGCAAGCGCCTTTCGGTCAATACTCGGTTGATTCTGGTAGCGTCGGCAATATTGGTTGTTGGCGGGACTCTGGGGATTAAATTGCTGGAATCGGTATCCGGAGACGGTATTTCTTATATGGATGCTCTGTTTCAAGCGATCAGTGCCAGAACCGCCGGGTTTAATTCTGTTGATTTAAACGGCCTATCACAAAGTTGTCTAATGCTGTTGATTATTTTAATGCTGATTGGTGCTGCTCCCGGGTCAACCGGCGGTGGGATCAAGTTGACTGGAGTGGCATTGGCGGTCATATCGATTTATAATACCTTTTGTGGAAATCAGCGGGTACTGTTATTTAAACGGGAAATTCCTATCAGTAATGTCCTGAAATCATTTACTATGATTATCACTTATGTGCTTTTAACATTGATTGGAGCGATGTTGCTCAGTGTCACGTTGACGGATCGGATGTTGTCGGCAACTTTTGAAGCCGCGTCTGCGGTAGGGACGGTCGGGTTGAGTCTTGGGGTAACGGCTGCAACTTCTGAATTGGGAAAAATTACGCTGATTGTTTTAATGTTCATAGGCCGGATCGGGCCATTTACTCTCTTCCTGTTCCTGATGGGACGGGAAAAGGCATCTCTTTTGCAATACCCCGAAGAACGGGTTGTCATCGGGTAAGGAGGAAATTTTATGCGGGGAAATTATGCTGTTTTAGGATTGGGATCTTTTGGATCCAAATTGGCAATTGAGTTGAGTAATGCCGGGAATAATGTCGTGGTGATAGACCATGACGCAGATCAAATCCAGGCGTTGAAAGACAAAGTCGCGGAGGCAATTGTTGCGGATGTCAGCAATCCGGATGTAATTAAAGAATTGGATATCAAAAAATTTGACGCTACGATAATTGCTATGAGTTCTCACTTTGAGGATCTGATTCTTGCCTTGACTTTTGTGAAGCAGGAGGGTGCCGGCAGAGTAATTGTCAAAGCAAATACTGCCATCCAGAAACGCATTCTTCTTCGGTTGGGCGCTGATGAAGTCATTCAGCCGGACCAGGATGTTGCGGAGCGATTATCGAAACGGCTCTCTATGAACAATATCACTGATATCTTTGAATTCAAAGGGTCTTATATTGCTGAAGTGGCAGTGCCGGAATCTATGACCGGCAAGACGATCCGTGAGCTGGATTTGCGCAATAAATACAATATTATTGTCCTGCTGATCAAAAAACCCGGGCGGAATATTGAAACTGTCTGGAATCCGGATACCCTTCTGGAGCACGGGGATCAGCTGACTGTTATCGGGCAGGAAAAGGCGATTATCGATGTTTTTAAACGCTGATCACCGCAAATAATAACTGCTTTTAGAGCCAGCTGCAATTGAGGGGGGGAAACTAATACTTGCGGGATTGCTGTTGTTGTTTGAGGAAGTGTTTTTACGCATGAAAGGAAAGAAGGTTGTGTAAAATGTCCGAAGAAAAGATTAAAGTTGGCGTTTTCGGAGGAAGACGCGGCGAAGCGTTGGCAAATGGCGCGTTGGCAAATGACTTTGAATTGGTGGCTGTTTGCGATGCCGATGAAGTGCGATTGCAGAGTTTCAGCAGGAAATTTCCCGGACGGAAAGTCGCATTATATTCTGATTACCGAAAATTTTTAGAGCATGATTTTGATGCAGTTATGATTGCGAATTATGCCCCCGAGCACGTTTGGGCGGTAAAATTGGCGCTTGCTGCGGACAAACACGTATTATCTGAATGTCTGGCTGCATTTACTATGGCTGAAGCAGTGGAACTTGTTGAAACAGTCGAAGCATCCGGGAAAATTTATATGTTTGCCGAGAATGCTGCTTTTTTTACTCAGGTGATTGAGATGCGCCGCCGTTTCTTATCCGGTGAGTTTGGGGATTTTCGCTATGGGGAATGCGAATACATGCATCCGATAAATTATCCGGAAATGGCGGCATTGTACAATGGCGAAAACCATTGGCGTTGCTGGTTGCCCGGAACTTATTATTGCACCCATTCGATGGGGCCATTGATGTATATTACCGAAACCCGGCCGGTAACGGTGAATGGGTTTGTTTTGCCTTATGATGATAACGATCCATTGCAAACCCGGTCACTTCGCCGCGGTGACGCTGGAGGTATTTTAATCTGTCGGATGGATAATGGAGCGATAGCCAAGGTTGTACCCTGGACTTCATTGCGGGAAAACGGATATCGCTGCCGGGTTTGCGGAAATCGGGGAACGATGGAATTTACGCAAGCTCACCCGGAACTGCGGGTCTTTTTTGAGCCTTTTGATCAGCCAGAAGGGACGGTTCTTGATACCCGATATACGCCGGTACTGCCGAAAAAATACGCAGCGGCAGCAGGGCAAGGCCATGGCGGTGCAGATTTTTTCACCAGCTATTATTTTGCCAAAGCAATTCGCTCCGGCGAGCCGCCGTGGTTAAATGTCTATCGAGCATTGGATATGAGTGTCATCGGAATTCTCGGATATCGTTCTGCATTACAGGGCGGGTGCGAAATCCGGGTTCCGGATTTCCGTGATAAATCAGTACGGGAATTTTACCGTTACGATAACTGGACTCCTGATCCAGCAAAGCGGACTTCTTCTATGCCTTATCCCAGTATTCGCGGCGATATCAAAGTTCGTCCGGAAGCCAAAGAAATTTTTGCAAAGGAACGGGCTGAATTTATAAAGTCCCTGGAGAAAAACTAAAATTTTTCAGGTTGAACAAAGAAAAAACAATATTAGCCCTCTATTTGCCGCTACCGTGACAGAAATCATTGCGATAGAGAATCAATAAGCAGTACACGATTGCTGCAAAGCTGAAAAAACGACAATGCCTGAACAGGAGCAGGCTTTGCGCAGGGATTTTTAGCAAAGTAAAAAAAGTACAGAAAGGAGAGTCTTCCTTTCTGTACTTGTTTGCAAGAATATAACAGCTTAAAATCTGACGATTTCTCCGGAAGCAGCTGACTGGAAAATGGCCTCTAAAAGTTTCATCAAATGAACCTGTTGTTCATGAGTGACGATGACTTTTTCTTTGCCGTGCAGGACGGCAATGATATTTTTGTAGTATTCTGCCCAGTCGGAGACTACTTTATTGATGGGGAATGATTCGACAGTTTGCTCATTGCGGGGAGCCATGGTGCGTGTGATTCCTGCACCAGCCTGAATTGGAGCGACGTTATCCTGAGAGCGGTTGAAAATTTTGACAATTTCCCCACTGCAATCCCAGTCCCGAATGATTGCCGTACCGCAATCGCCGCAGACATACCAGCGCGGAAGGTTGATGAAATTGCAGGTGCAGACTTCCACGATCCACTCAATTCCACCTTCAAACTTGCAAAAAGCGGTGAACCCGTCATCGCATTCTGTATTGGTAATATGAGTTTCGGTAGCAAGTACACTTTCCAGTTTGCGATTTCCCATCATTTGCAACATTTGATCAAGGAGGTGGACGCCCCAGTCAAGGATCATGCCGCCGCCGTGTTTGCGTTCTTCACGCCATCCGGAGGGGATTCCCCGAGAACCATGCACACGAGATTCGATGCGGTAGATATTTCCCAGAGTCTTTTCATCAAACATCTTTTTTACTGTCAGATAATCTTCATCCCAGCGGCGATTCTGGTGGACAGTAAAAAGCTTTCCATACTTTTTCGCCGCAGCAATCATTTCCTGTAATTCTTCGGAATCCATTGCTACCGGTTTCTCACAAATAACATTTTTCCCTGCGGCAAGAGATGCAATGACAATTTCTTTGTGAACGTCATTAGGGGTTGCGACAGTTACCAGATCAATTCGAGGATCGGCGAGCAGTTCTTCCCGGGTCGCGTACGCGTGGATGCCATTTTCAACAGCAGCTTTTTGTCGTTCTGGATCAATGTCATAGACACCCAGAAGTTCGATACCATTCACTGTCTGCATTTTTTCAACATGAAATCCACCCATGCCGCCGTAGCCGATAACGGCGCCGCCGATAATTTTTCCGCACATAAACACACCTGTAATTACTGTATTGGGATAGGGTTTGGAAATATTGCATTTAATATAATTCCACAATATTCCATTTCAAGATCTGGTACCAGCTTCATAATCGGTTTATCTTCTCAAGGAATCGAGTTCTTCAGCGCGAGTAGAAAAAAAGATATTCTGCTCTATTTGCGAGAAAAATAAATGAAACTTCTCGTGCCTGATTTGAAAAGCCACCTCCTATCGATACCGTATACTGCAGCAAAAAGATTTTTTTATTGTAAATTGAGTGCTGCCGACAGCGTAAGCGTTATTTGTCGGAAGACGGGAGAATTAGATTTTGGAACAAAATTTTGAATGGCAATCGGGAATGCTTTTAGCATATCGTGGTACTTTTGCCGTATTAAGTGCTGTGAATGGAAATAAGTTGGAATTACGCCTTGCGGATGGTGCCAGTCGGAGCGTTCGACCGAAAGATGTGGAATTTCTTCATGAGGGACCAATTGTCAAAGTTGATTTTACCCCTCATTTCCCGGAACCGGATGAAGCGCTTATTGCTGAATTGCTTGACGAGGATATTGTATCCATCAATGAATTTGCCGAATTGGTGTATGGAAAAAATATTCCGGAAACAGTAATGGCGGCATATCGTTTTATTCATGACTCGATATTGTTGGAATACCGTGATCGCGACCATATCTGTCGAGCATCAGAAGATCTGGTTGCCAGACGTAGAGAGAGTATTGAAAATGCTGAGCAGAAAAAACGTAGTTTTGCTGATCTTGTGGAACGGTTGCGTACCGGAGAGGTGCCGGAATCGGAGTTTTCTCGTCTCGCGGAAATAGAACTGGTTGCCAGTGGGAAAAGTCGTAAATCCAAATTACTGGAGGAACTCAATATCCCTCCGACTCCAGTCAATGCCCTCCGATTACTCAGCCGAATTTCCGGCTATCATTCTCCTGCCAATCCCGGAAATCTTGCGATGGAGGATACAACTTTACCATTGCCGCCGGTTCCACAGGAAAGACGGTTGGATTGGACAAAATTTTTGTTGTATGCTGTAGATGATCCCGGCTGCCCGGATCCAGATGATGCTATTGGCTGGGATGGCGAAAGAATCTTGGTTGCTGTTGCCGATGTTGCCAGTTCTGTGGATTTTGGGGATGAAGTTGATCTGGAGGCGCGCAAACGTGGCGAAACTCTGTATTTTGATGAAGGAAACGTCAATATGTTGCCACCGGCGTCATTGAAACAATTTGCCCTGTGGCCTTCCGAGAAGATTGCTGCTTTGGGGATTGCTTTTCGGATCGCTGCAGACGGACATGCAGAATTGGAAGAGGTGGGCCCCGTCTGGGTAAGTATTTCGGCGTTAACCTATCGTCAATTGGATTCCCGTCTGGATGGTGACCCGTTTCAAACTATGGGAAATGAATTGAAACGGTTTAAATTG
>CALGPR010000033.1 GCA_937960425.1 uncultured Lentisphaeria bacterium | reverse complement strand
TCGGTTCGGAATGGCAATAATGGTCGCTTATCCGTGGTGTAAATGTTTGCAGCATCAGGATTTTGCGCCCAGGCGTAACGGACCGCCACCGGTTCTTTCACTAATTCGCTCGAAACGACAAGTTTACCATCTTCGATAACCGCAGTAGCTGGATGAAATACCTTGTCTTCTCCGGCAATCATAACCGTCGCAGGCGCTTTGCCGTCATCAGTTGTCAAACCGGCAGAAGCATTGTCAAAGGTTATAAACGCTTTGCCATCGCGAAATTCAACACTGCTATAGGTCGGAGCCATCCGCTCGCCGGAAGCGCCATAAACCTGCAACATCGCACATTCAGCCAGGCGCTGGCCCACTTCCTGTTTCCGCTGCGGATGAATATTGTCCGCTTCACCCAAATCCACGGCTGTAGCAAGCAAATTTCCCGTCGCACGAGCAGCTTGCAATTGCGCTTCGCGAATATAGGGCCACTGAGCATCTCCTTGATAGTCAGAAACCGCTTCATAACCTGCCAGTTGAACTTGTAAAAAGGGCATGTCCGGGCGGCCAAATTCATGACGCCAGTCACGAATCAATGCTGTCATCGTCGCTTCGTATTGACCATAATTCGGTGCATTGGCCTCTCCCTGATACCAGATTACACCGCGAATTGCATAATTCCGGAGCGGTGCGATCATATTATTCCATAGAAAGCCGAGCCCGTACATGGTTCCCGGCGACGGCTTGGTTTCTTTTGCCATCTGCTTGCCGATATCGGTTTCAATAGCGGCCTTCCATGTCCCCGCCAGGGAAATTTTTTGGTCTCCAGTCCCGAGGAACATCATCTCCGGACGGCTGCCGAATCCACCAGCATACATATGCGAACTATTGCGTACCGCAATCACATGACGCCCCGGGGTCATCAGCTCAGCAGGGATGCGATAGTTGCGGTTCACATACCAGTACCGTTCATCAATTGCCTTGCCGGTACGCCCGATCTCCTTGCCATCCAAGTAGACAATGTCGACTTTGTCAATTGCCCCCAATGAGAGTTCTGCCATTTTGCCTGCCATTGTCTCTGGAATTTCGATTACCCGGCGAAACCACACTATTCCGTTCGTATCAAACTTTTTGTCCTCGAAATTCTGCCAGAGGTTCGGCAATTCGACATCGGCCCAATTTTCATCCGCAAAATCGACATCAGCCCAGTGCTCACGTTCACCTTTGTTGTCACTGAAAACAGCTTCATATTTTGCTTCAAAATCTCGAACATTCTCCTTTGCCATTTCGCTATGGTCTTTCAGTAACCACTGGCGGTCGTATTTCGCATCATAAGCTTTCCACCACTCGAGAGAAGACATATAACCGGCGTCTTGAGCATCCAGACGGGCTTTCAAACTGGGAACTGATGACAACCCGCCGCGGCTGAGCCAGGATTCGGCATACGTTCCACCCCAACTGGAACTGATAATTCCTACAGGAACGCCAAGTTTTTCAGAAAGATCGCAGGCAAAAAAATACGCTACTGCCGAAAAATCGGCAATTACTCCGGGCTCAGCGACCTGCCATCGGCTGCTGCTATCTGTCAGTTCGCCTGGTTCTGTCGTCAAAGGAACGTTGTAAAAACGGATATTCGGACGGTCGGCAAGAGCCGGATCGTTCATATCGTATCCACTTTGTGATAACATTTTCCAATACATATTGGATTGCCCGCTGGCAAGCCAGACTTCACCAATCAAAATATTTTTTGATTCAATCTGTTCCCCAGTCACCGTATTTTTCACGGTTAAGCTATAAGGACCTCCCGCCGCCTGTTTCGGGAACCGGACAATAAAATTGCCTTCGCTGTTCGCAATGGTCAAGGTCTTGACGTCTCCTAAGGTCAACTCCACCTGCGCCCCCGGATCAGCCTTTCCCCACACAGGAATTGCTTCTTCCCGTTGCAACACCGCATTGTCCCCGAAGTATGTTGCCAACGATAATTCGGCAAATCCCGCCCCGGGTACCAACATCGCTGCAACCCATATCAACCATTTATTCTTCAACAACATACTTTTTCTCCATCAAGCAAATAAATCGGTTAACCGACTTTCCAAAAAGAAAGCCCGCAATAACGGGCTTTCCAAAAAACTAAAATTGTACAGGCTTTCCAGTCCGTGCAGACTCGTAAATCGCATCCAGAAGACGCATAACTGTCACACCTTCTTCTGCGGCTACGAGGAATGGTTTATCGTCGCGAACGGCCTCGGCAAACATGGCATATGCGCTTTTCACATCAGGCACCGGAGGATGTAATTTACTATCAAATTGATTCCCGGCAATCTCCTGATAGTATTCACAATCGTATGTATAACCTTCATTCAAGTTATACTGGAAAAGCCCGCCTTTATCTCCAATCAGACGCGTAGACATTTTTTCGTTTTCTTTGATATTGCAGGCCCACGCAGCATCCAGTTCCAACGTTGCACCATTTTTGAATTTAATCATGGCACAGGCAAGGTCTTCGACGGTATATTCACGGCCGACTTTGGCAGCAAGCGACGGTCCGATTTTAGAATATGTACTGCCCATCACCCAAGCTGGGTCCGGATACCCCATCAACCACAACGCCAAGTCGAGACGATGGACTCCCAAGTCAATCAGAGGCCCACCTCCCGACTGCTCGATATCATAAAACCATACGCCGGCGCCACCGGCAGTATTGAATCCGCTCTGAACCCCTGGAACACCGCGCCGGCGCATCCAGACGGAACGCGCATAGTACACATTTCCGAGGACTCCCTCTTCGACAAGAGCTTTCATTGCACGGGATTGCGGGCTGAAGCGATAACTGAAGTCGATTCCGAGTTTGCGGCCTGTCTCACGGGACACTGCAAGCATTTCTTCCGCTTCAGCAGTATTCAACGCCATCGGCTTTTCACAAAGAACGTTGGCGCCCGCACGCAGCCCGGCTATCGTTAACTCTTTATGCTGATTGTTCGGGACTGCAACAGTCAGAATGTCGAGTTTTTCATTGCGGATCAGATCGATACCTTCGCTGTAAGTCTTCGGAATATTGTACTCTTTTACCGCTTTTTCCCGTTTGGCTTCGATGCGGTCAGCAATTGCCACGACCTCCACATCCGGGTGTTCCATATACCCGGCCAAGTGATTCCAGCCCATTCCCAGTCCGATAACGCCAGCTTTTAACTTTCTACTCATAACAGCTACTCCTGATAATGAATGAATAATCAATTTTTATTTGTTGGATCCGTCAGCGTTCTGCAAAATTCCCATCTTAACCGCGTTGGGGTCAACCGAGCGGATTTCTTCGAGTGCAGGATAGCACGGCGCGCTCATTTCCCGGAAAAATACCGGCTTTGCCCAGCGAATGGCATTGCCGATCACAGTCAGCACATTCTTGTCATAAAAGATAGGATAAGATTCATGTCCTGGCTGGAAATAGAAAATCTTGCCGTAGCCGCGTTCAAAAGTTACACCGCTGCGGAAGACGTTACCGCCTTCAAACCAGCTGATAAAGATGGTTTCACTGTCTTTGGGAATATCAAACCGTTCGCCATACATTTCGTCATGAGGCAGTTCAAAATATTCCCCGATTCCCTGGGTAATCGGATGGGTTGGAGCTATGTTCCAGAGACGTTCCTTTTCATCAGCTTCACGCCATTTCAGAGAACAGCTGCACCCGGTAACGGCGCGGAAAATTTTAGAAAAATGCCCGGAATGGAGAACAATCAAACCCATTCCTTCCAAGATGCGTTTATGCACGCGGCTAACAACCTCATCAGCAACTTCGGCATGGGCGCAATGTCCCCACCAGATCAGCACGTCTGTGTTGTCAACCACTTCCTGCGGCAGACCGTTCTCCGGTTGGTCAAGATAGGCAGTGCGAATGTCAAGATCTTCAGCTGCAAGCCCTCTGGCAAGCGCCCCGTGAATGCCTTCCGGATAAATTTTGCTTATCGCGGCATTGTTTTGTTCATGGCGGAATTCATTCCAAATTGTCACGCGAATGTTACTCATTTTTTTTACTCCCAAAATATCTTTTGAGTTCGTGTTCGTTATCATACAATTACTCCGGGAAAACTGTTTTTCAAGACAATTTCAGGTGAGTTTTACGCTTTTTCCGAACCGTTTTTTCGCAAAGCATCCCCCCTGAAAACTTTCTTATTTTTTGCGCTTGCTTCACAAATCTTTTCTTGTATAGTACAAGGGGTATATTTTTTCATGGCGTTAAGAGCAGGTATTACTTTTGCAGCGTTGCGCAAGCAAGTTGATGGAATTTCTCTACTCTGCGTAAGATTACATCGCCCTTGCACAATGGAAAACTCCACTTATTGCAGAGTTGACAGGGTTATCGGCTTTCAGGCATGATAGGATTCGCCATAAATAGCAGAGAAAGACCCCAATCCGTTTTTTTGAAAACTCTGCCGGTGCAGATATAACCATAAAGGAACACGAAAACTCAATGGCAACTATTCAAGATATTATCGGCCACATCCGCACTTCAATGCCTGCAACCGTTCGTATCCACAAAAAATCAGAAGGAACACTGATCGGCCTGCCTTTTCCCTACACGATTCCCTGCATCCGGGAT
>CALGPR010000032.1 GCA_937960425.1 uncultured Lentisphaeria bacterium | reverse complement strand
TTTACAGCCATTATTACCTGGATCAGGCAAACATTGGTGCTAATGCATTAACGGTTAGCGAAATGGGAGGCAATTCCATTTATTCTGATCGTCTGATTGGTACTTCAGCGGAAAAAACATCGCTGCTGCAGGCAAATTTGTATTTAGACACAGAATTGAAGTATCATGCCAATGAGCGTACTCGAGCGCTTGCTTTATTGTACAAAGAAAGTTGGGCATTGTCTGCTGGTGTCAGTATGAACGGAATTCAGTATGACCAGCGCGGCAATAACCGTATCGGGTTTGATGAAAATGGAATGCAGTACTCTGCTCCGAGTATTGGCGCCTTTGAGCCGATTTTTTATCTGACTGTCAACAGTAAAGGCGATGATGTTATTTATAACCTTGGCGGCGGCAGCGGCAAACCGGTCTACGCTTCTGATTCTGACACCAGTTGGTTCCGGTGGGGCTCTGAGAGTTTGAGTAGCGCTAATGCCAAATATTTGAATGTGGCGATGAATGATCAGAACGGGCTGACTTTGCGGGAAGCGATGTTCTGGTTGGATACCTTTAATCGACAGGAAGCATTTAATGCCGGACATTACGATCATGATCGCTATGTCAAATTTGATTCGACGGTATTCAGTACGACCCCAACCTACGATGAAAACGGCAATTTGACCAATGGCAATGTGATTTCATTGGAAATGTGGCGTCTGAATGCCAGTTTCCGGGAAGACAAATATATTATGGTGGGCTGTTCCTCCGATAATGAAGCTTATGCCGGGCTTGACTATGGAGATAAGGCTGACAATACCTTCATGTCTCAGGACAATGAGATGCGTATTACGATTGATGGCCATGATTCAGTATCCTTGTTTTCTAGCCTGCGTGCCGGGAATTACATTATTTTGAATAATTTGACGTTCATTAATGGCTATACATTTAATGCTGGAGATGCTTATCAGGCTAATGGCTCTAATGGGGCTATCCGTAACTACGGGACATTGATATTGAATAATGCTGTGGTACAGGATTGCGATATTGTCTGGACAGAACCCGGAGGCAGCAATGTAGCCAACGGTGCCGGCATCTTCAATAGTGGTATTCTTTATTTGTACGATACGACGGTTAGTAACAACACGATCAGTGCGACGGCAAGCGAAGATTATCCGATAAGCGATTGTGCTAACGGTGCCGGGATTTACAATACCTCATTGGGTACTTTGACGATGGAACGTTGTACGGTAATTAATAATTCGGCGACGTTGTCGGGAAATGAATATATTCACGGTCGAAGTTTGAATGGCGGCGGGATTTATAATGCCGGGAATTTGTATATTGCCAATTCTACTATTGCCAATAACCGTCTGAACAATGCAACAGCAGGATTTGGGTATGGTTCGGCAATCTTTAATTTAGGGAAACTGGTTTCCTATTACAATACTATTACCGGAAATACAGTACAAGTTCTGGCTGGAGCTGACTCTGGTGGGTATTATATCGGTTTTGATCCGGATCGTATTCCTGCCGAGGATTCAGAAGAAGATATTGAATATGAAGATGGGGAAATCGAAGATTTCACCCGGCAGATGGCGGCGGTTTTCACTTATACAGATGAGTACGCAATATCTGCTGGAGAAATTTCCATTTCCAACACTATTGTTGCCGGCAATTCCATGGAAGTTGATGGGATTGCAGATCAGCCGGTTCGCTGGATGTGTGATGTGACGGTTATGCCGGATGCGATCTTTCATTTTGATGAAAGTGGAAATGGCGATGGGACTCACAACGCTATTGGAAAGATCGGTTATCTGAATGCCGAACAGGAAGCCCTTGTGCGAGAGCATAATATTTTGGGGAACAGCCAGACGACAGACGGACTGATTTTGAATTTGAATCTCTCTACTGAGCTTGCTTATAATGGTGGAAAGACTCTTTCGTATCGAGTCCTTGAAGGCAGTGTTCTGTTTGGCGCAGGCTCACATTTGACCAGTGCGTATTTCTCAGCACTTGACCGGGATCAGCGTGGGGTCAGCCATTCTCTCGTAGATCGCAATGGTTCTACTGCTGCCAACATCGGTTCTTATGAGTCGCTGACATACGTGGTGGTTAATTCTCAGAATGACATTACCGAAGAAGAAGTCCAGACGGAATATGATTATGCGAATGACCAGTATTTCTGGGTTGTTGATGCCACATTGCGTGATGCAATGTATTGGGTTGATGCCGAAGCACTGGTTGTCTTTGACGCTTCTGGATGGAGCAGTGATACGATTTCTCTGGTGAATGGGCAGATGCCTGTACTTCAGGGGATTACAATTAATGGCTCCCTCTCTGAGACCAATTCGGCTTTTGACCGCTTGACGGTAACCGCGAATTTGGCGTCCGCAGAAGAGCAACGTATTTTCTATGTGAATAATAATTCCTCTTATGTTGCTGATGTTCAGTTCCATAATATGATCATATCCAATGGCCGTGCTGAGGACGGTGCTGGAATTTACTCCACAGAAAGTGTGACATTGAACAATGTCCTTCTCACGGACAATCAGGCAACTGGCGATGGCGGCGGGATTAACAATTCCATCGGTTCTTTTACGATGATTAACTCTGTTATTTCCAACAACAGTGCCAAGCGTGGAGGTGGTGCATTCCTGCACTCCAATTTGCAGGGGGTAACCGTTTCTCAGAGTTCTGTGTTGAACAATGTTGCCACGGAAACTGGCGGTGGCTTCTATCTTCAAGCATCAGATGCGGTAATTAATCAGAGTACCTTTGGATATAATGTTGCTACGGAACGTCACGGCGGGGCGATTTTCTCAGAAGTCAGCAGCATTACTATGGTTAACTCCACGATGAGCCAGAATACAGCGGGGCTTACTGGCGGCGCTATTGCGGCATTTACTGGTGGTGTGCTTGATTTTGATTTTGTCACGATTGCCAATAACGTTTCCGGTACGCAGGGAACACACATCAATTATGGTGGTGGTATTTACCAGAATGCCGGTACATTCACGGCGACCAATTCTATTTTCGCCCAGAACTATGCCGGTTCTGTCGGCGGTACCCATTCTGATGTTTCTCTGGAATCCGGGGTCGTCATCGGGACGCTGACTGCGAATGCCTTCGGGGTAACCAGCTTCCAGTCCTATCTCTTGAATAATGACCTTAACCTCGTATATGGTAGGGATTTTGTCTGGGACAATGAATCCGGTCCGCATTTGGAAATCGCTACAGAGTTGTCTTCTGAAAAAGGCTGCAATACGATGATTCTCTACATTGGGAATAACAGTGTCCTGATTGGCAAAGCTACTGCAGATGGTGACGTGACTGTCGACCAGCGCGGTGTCAATCGTCCTCTGCGCGCTACGATCGGTGCGTATGAAAAAGCAGTTCAGTCCTATACTTTCTACAATACGCTGGGAGACGGAGATGTCAATAATCTCTTGAACTGGGCCGACAGTAATGGCTTGAATCCAACTTCCTTCGATATGCCGAACGTCTCCTTTATCTTTGATGGCGATATTGTTGCCAATGTTGTGATTGATGCTGACTGGACGATCGGAGATCGTGCGACAAGCTCCCTGATCAATGGTGCGTTTGTAACAGTTTCCGCTAATGCATTGGTTACGGCGAATATGTCGGTAATTAATAACAGTCATCTGAAAGTTGATGGGGAAGTTCGCGGTTCCATGGATCTGACCAATCAGGCAACGTTGACGTTGAATACTGCCCGTACTGACAAACTTTCGTTGACGATTGAATCGACCAGCAACGAAACCACTGTTGTATACAATTATAATGGTGCCCAGAACCTGTTGGTTGGAACTTACGGAAATCTGGTTCTGAACAATGGTTATAAGTTTGCTAACGATATGAATATTACTGTTAACGGCAACTTGGTAACCGATAGTGACAGTACACTTGATGCTACAACGATTACCGTCTATGGGTCGGCTACCGGGAATGGCAATTTGGTCGCCAGTGAAAGCGTATTGTTGTATGACAGCGTTCAGCTCAATACAATTTCCGGTCGTTACAGCGTTGTTCTCGGCGGTGGCGGCGCACAGGTTACTGCCAATGAAATTACCAGTGCGGTCGGGTCGATTACAGTGGATGCCGGCGGGCGCGATTTCAATGTTCGCGAGATGCATGCCCGGAACTGGGTCAAGATTTCTGATGCAGCGAATGTCAATGGTAGCAATTTCAATGCTGCCGGAGTGATCCAAATCAATGCTGCCGGCAATATTGCCGCAGATACAATTGCTGCTGGCGGTGATGCCATTGTCGCCGCAGCCGGAGATATCGTTGTCAACCGGAATTTCAGTTCCTCCAACGGTGTTGCTACTATGGATGCCGGCGGGAATGTTGTCGTCCATGATGTGTATGGCGAAATGGGCTTATACATGAGTGCTGGTGGTGATATGGGCATTTCCGGCAGCGTCGAAGGTGGCAACGGCAGTGATGTTTATGTGATTTCCGGCGGAACAGTTGCTCTTGATAACGCGACGGTCGGCAATACGGATCTGTCCAACTTCGTTACCTTCCGTGGTAATATCGTTGCTAACGGTAATTCTGCGTTGAACGGATATTCATTGAATTATATCGATTCGGCAAAGAGCACAATTGACGTTCAAAGCGGCAATTTCCAAATCACTGTAAAAGCAGCGCAAGATCTGTTGCTTGCAGGACATGGCGCCAGTGGAAACGGGCTTGTCTTTAATGCTGAGAACCTCTCAGTGGCAGAGGATGCCCGTCTGGGGTTTGCTGTCGGTGGTGAAATTCTTATGAGCCAGATCAGCGGGGCAGATTCAGACAATATTCTTGGGACTCTCGCAGTTGCAGGAGCCAACACCGTTATTGATAATGTCGAGTTTAACCATGCTCATCTGGAATTTGGCGGTAATATTACCCTCAAAGATGACTTTACGATGCTTCATGGATTGACATTTAACGGCAATGTTTATCTGGATGCAGATGGCAAAGAGGTTGTCATCAGTTCTACGTATGGATTTGTTCATATTTCCGGTAATTTAATTGCATTGAATAACGAAAGTGTCATTGTGAATGGTACGGATATTCAAATTGGTGCAGCTGCCGGAGTGACAGATTTGACCTTGAATGCAAGTTCCATTGATTTCACTGGCGGTGACATTCTGCTGAACGGCAACTTTGTTGTAAACGGCGATGCGTTGTTGACCGGTGATGTCGAGATTGAAGCAAAGCGCGTGGAAATTGGCGGTTCTGTGGTTTCGATGATCGACGGAGTGTTCTCTGTGGCAACAGTAAATGGAGCTGTTATCAACGGCAATGTTGATCTCAATACATTCATTGTTTCCGCCGGAGCCATGGCGATCAAAGGTGATTTGTTGGCAACCAATATTACGAATAATGGACCAACATTGACAGTCAATGATTTGGTGCTTCATAATTCTTCTGCCAGCACAATCAATAATACCGGTGTAATTAATGTACGGATTATGAATAACCTCAGTGAGGTTGTTACAATTAACGGCGGAAAGTTAAATGTTTCTGGCGATTTCATCCTCAGTGACACCAATGACGCGGTTGCTTTGAATAACGCAGTTGTTGAAGTGGCCGGCACGATCCAGGGACAGAGTATGCAAAGTTACTTTGCAATGGATTCAGCAAGTGAACTGAAAGCTTCGGTTTCCAATGCCGGTGCTGTTGATATTTATCTTGCCGGTTCCGTCGATGGGGAAGTATCCAAGATTACGTTAACCAGTGAGTCTGATGCAGGAGAATTTGTCGGTGTTGGAACTTATGCACCGTTGACTGGCAATGGCCAGGCTGGAAATGATGTTCTGCTGGATACTTCGACGGTTGTGAACCGGGCCTATAGAATTACCCGTTATGGCGATGCAGAGATGGCTTTGGCAATTACACCGGCAGCAGGCGAAACGGGATCCGGTGTTAATGACAAGGCAATCCTTTATTTCAATGGAAATGGTTTCTGGCAGGTAGCATCTGGCAACATCGGAACAGGGGTGTATACCATGGCAATGCCGGGTACTACTTTTGAAACGGCATCAACACCGCATGGTTTGAATTACTTCCAGGCGCGTGATTACAGTCAGGGCCCGTTTGATATTGATATGGGCAAACCGTTGTATGATCAAGGTTCCAAGTCCTGGGTATTTATGACCAATTTGTGGAATACGCAGGCAGTAAGTAATCCTCTTGGCGGTCAATTACCTCCAGTTGGTTTGTCAATCAGCCAGATGATTGGTGCAGAAGAGTTGCTCGAAACGATTTCCCTGACCGGAGAAGGCGAGTATTCGGTATATGGTTCTCCGGTCGGAATCAATGAATTGTCGATTGGTGGCTTAATTGATCTCGAGGGCGAAGATACTGAGATGAGTGATGAAATGACAGATTACAAGGCTTCACTGGAAAGTATTTTGTCTGAATTGGCTCAGTCTGAGTATCTCCAAGATACCCATACAGTCTTCCAGAGTGATGTAGACCGTGCTTTGGAAGAGATCATGGCTTCTTAAGGTAAAAAATCTTAAGAATGTAGTTGCAAGTGCGCTCCGGATCTCCGATAGGAAATCCGGAGCGTTTTTTCATGAAAGAAGAGAAGAATGATTTCCTTTAAGAAAAAATTCCGCAGTATAAAAAAATTGCCGACATGGATTTTCTGGTTTCCTGCGACTCTGTTGAAGCTCTTAGTGTTATGTTGTTTTCGAGTCAGGATTGTTGATCCGCACAATTTGATTGAGACTGCGCGGGGCGCGATCACTGTGACCTGGCACAATCGGTTATTATTTTTTCCAGCATTGTTTCCGCGGGAAGCACGAGAGCGGACTGTGGCTGTGGTCAGTGCTTCTCGTGACGGGCAATATATTGCGGATCTGGTGTCTTTTTTTCAGATCCGTTGTTTGCGGGGGTCATCGTCGCGTCGTGGAGCCACTGCACAGCTTGAAGCCATCCGCGCGATCCGGCAAGGTCTTCATGTCGCTTTTACTCCAGATGGCCCACGCGGTCCTCGCTATGTGATGAGCAAAGGGCCAATCCATTTGGCTTCTCTGACTGGGGCTCCTGTTGTGCCGGTAACGATTAATGCCTCCCGCTACTGGTCAATTCGCAGTTGGGATGCCTTTCAGATCCCCAAACCATTTGCTACGTTAACATTGGTGCTGGGAGACCCGATTTCAGTTCCTCCAGAACTTGACAGTGAGGGGATTGAACAGTATCGCAAGATCATTGAAACCCGTTTGCGTGAGATTGGCGGAGATCAGCTATGATGAAATTCAGGCATTTGAAAAAAAGCTGAAACAGATTACATTATAGCGTTGAAGAATTACATTAAAAACAACGACAAGGCAGGTTTATTGTGACAACTGAAGTAAAAAGCGATCTTTACAAAGCAGCCGGGGTTGATATCGACTTGGCGCATACTCTTCTGGATCGCGTTAAAAGTTCCATCGCTTCGACACGTCGACCGGAGATGTTATCCCCCATTGGTGGTTTCGGCGGCTTATTCCAGATTGATTTGACGAAATATAAACACCCGGTACTGGTTTCCAGCGTCGATGGTGTCGGCACAAAACTGATGATTGCAATGATGATGGAAAAATACGATACTGTTGGTCAGGATATTGTGAATCATTGCATCAATGATATTGCGGTTCAAGGTGCTGAACCAGTATATTTCATGGACTACATCGGGATTGGCAAACTTCGCAGTCCTCTATACGAAGACGTTTTGGCGGGAATTGCGAAAGCCTGTAAAGAAGCAAATTGTGCAGTCCTGGGAGGGGAAACTGCGGAGATGCCGGGAATGTACGGAAATGACTTTGACCTGGTTGGCATGATTACCGGCATTGTTGAAAAAGATGCTTTAATTACCGGGGAAAAGATTCGCCCAGGCCATAAAGCTATCGGACTGGCTTCAGTTGGTTTGCACACGAATGGCTTCAGCCTTGCGCGCAAAATCGTCTTTGATCAATGTGGGTACCAGGTTGATACTTATTTGGACGAACTTGGGGAAACGGTTGGTGAGGCGTTGCTGAAACCGCATGTATGTTACTGGCCTGCGATTGAAAAAGCATTGGCTGAAAAGTTGCCGTTGCATGGAATTGCACATATTACGGGGGGTGGGTTATATGATAATGTTCCCCGTATTTTGCCTGCTGACGTAGATGTAATCTTTGATTCGTCGACGTTTACGGTGCCACCGATCTTTAAACTGCTTTGCGATAAAGGTAATGTCAACCATGTTGAAGCTTATCGTGTTTTCAACATGGGCGTTGGTATGGTCTGGTTCGTTCCCGCGGAAGCGGCTGATGCTGCCGTAGAAATTTGCCGTGCCAAAGGATTTACCGCCGATATTATCGGAGATGTCGTTTCCGGTAATTGTTCCGTAACAGTAAAATAACGGATTTGCGAATGAAATTGAACAGCCCTCTGCAATATTCGGCCACGTGGATGCGTGGGCTGTTTAATCGTCCTTTTCGCCAATCTTTATCTTCTCTGTGCAGTTTTCTGAACATCCGTGAGGAAGGGATTTCGGCAGAAGACCGTTCTTTGATTGCTATCATGAAAACGGTTCTTCTCACAGAGGGACATTTAAAAAAAGAAGCCTTGGATGCTTTTCGTCTTGTGCTGGGAAGCGATTATTCGGAGCAGGCAATTGAAGAGCACTTGAACTTTCTTGCTACATGCGAGACGATTTCTCCCGCAGGAGCAATTGCAGCAATCTCGCAGCTGCCAATCGAAGAGCAACGGCGCTTGATAGGAAATTTAATTGCATTGGCGATAGGCGCTGGAACTTATGACAGTGGGGCAATGGAGTTTATCCGTCAGGTTACTGCGGGATTGAAAGAAGCGCAAATTGATTTCGATTCCATCAGCCAGAGCGCTGCATCCGATTTCGCAAGACGTCGGGCATTAATGAAATCTGGCGCCGGCTTGATAATTGCAATTGTCGTAATCATTGTTTTCATTCTGGCTGCAACTTGGTTGAAATCAGTCCTTTTCGGGACAATTTTTGCTTATATCTTTTTACCACTGGAAAAATATTTTGAAAAACATCTGCGGCATTCCTATTGCAAGCGGCATCAGAATGAACAGGAAACTCCGGAAGTCCGCAAGGCATTGATCGGTCGCGCGACAACTTTGACTGTTTCCTGTGTAATGACATTGTGTGTTTTTTTACTTTTTTGTATTATTATTGTCGTGTCGAGTTATTTTTCCGGTATTCGTGCTTCCGTGAGTGACTGGGTAGAGCAGGGGCGCAGTAAAACCATGATTGTTGAATCAGTGCCGGATACTGGAAAGAAGAGTGCAAATTTTATCATCGTTGGCGCAGACCACCCCGCAGAAATGGCACAGAAGCCGCTTTCGGATCAGGAAACAACGAATCAGAATAACCCTCATATTCCTGCTGCTGCACAGGCATTAATGGACAGTGTGAATAAAGATCTGGATACGCTGAAAACACGGTTTCAAAGTATTCCGATAATTAGCTGGGGGATTGGAGAATTAGGGAAAGTATTGCACAATGAAGAGACGCAGCAGCAGCTTTTTCAGGCTTTTTTGCGAAAATCCGGAGGCTTTCTGTCGTTTACTGCGTCGGTCGTCAGTGCATTGGTTACGATAA
>CALGPR010000031.1 GCA_937960425.1 uncultured Lentisphaeria bacterium | reverse complement strand
ATTCTGCACTTTCAAGAAATAAATGTTTTCCTGCATTATTTTGTTGTTTTTCCAAAGTGTGCTGTTTGGAGGTAACGGAATGCCCGGAGCCGCCAATATGAGGATGTTTTTTTTGTGTCTGGCTGGAACTTTGCTTTTTTTTGCCTGGGAGTGCAGGCTTTTGACGGTTTTCTTTCATAATACTTTCTCAACATGATAGATGGGGAATTTCCATAAAGTCTTATAATATAGCAGCAAAAAGCCATCTGTACAGGAATTTTACTCAAGATTACCCGAAAGTAAGTTGCTTTTCTTTGCAAGCGGTGCTATTGTTGAAAATTATTCGGAATTTATTACAATAGTTTTTCAATCAACAAGTTGACAGCGACAGGAGAGAGAATGAAGTTCACTGGCAAGTTGAAGTTAATGGCGGCGCCCCTTGCATGTGCAGGAGGTGTTTTGCTGGGCGGATGCTGTACTGATCCGTCTACAGAAGCATTCAAGTTACCCCCTCAGGTTGAATTGCTTCCCGGTGCCAAGTTTGAAAATGATCCGATGCGGGCGCAATGGGCATTTCTCCCCATTAATGAAGAAACCTTACGCGACGCCCCCGAAGACTGGGCAGAACAGGAAGCTCAAAAGTTTTATGAACGTGGCATTACCCATGTTATGACTTTCGGCAATCTCCACTACCGTTGGAGTTACCGCCGTTATTTTAAGGAATACAACGCACTTCTGGCACAACTCGTTACGGCATGCCATAAACGCGGCATGAGAGTCGTTGAGCACCACTCCAGTAACATTATGTACGATTTTGATTTGACGCCAGAAGAATGTGTGGCATCAAAAATTCCAAGACTTGATGGCGCCGATGAAGACTGGTCGATGGAGAGTGAAATTGACGGCGTACCCTTGAAAAATATGCTTCAATATTCCGGACGTACCGGAAAACCGCTCAATGAATATGGCGGTTATATCATGTGTCCTAACAATCCTCATTACCAGAAAGTCTACTTTTCTTATTTGGAAGATACTTATGCGACCGGTGTCGATGGGATCATGACAGATGATGTGGAATTTTTCGCTGACGATACCTGTGCTTGTGATGTCTGCCGGGAAATGTTCCGGGAACGTACCGGGTATGATTTACCGCCATCCGGCGACAGTGAAGCCTGGGACCACTTTCTAAATGAAGAAAATACTACCGCCCGCTATTACGC
>CALGPR010000030.1 GCA_937960425.1 uncultured Lentisphaeria bacterium | reverse complement strand
CTGAAATACCTGATCGCTCAAGCTGATCTTTTAATTGCAGAAAGAATTCATTCCATCATTGGTAGCGTAAAAGTTAACACTCCTTTTTTAGCTATCGGGTCTTCTGCCGATACGCGCATTCGAGGAATTGTCGGCACAATGCTTCATGCTGAAAAAAGGACTTACCTGCTCGACCACCCCAAAAAAGAGGAAATTCAAGAACTTTTCGATTCGGTTTGGAACAATTTACCCCAAATTCGCCAAGAACAAACTGTTATTAATACAAGTGTAATTTCATGGTTGTCAAAAGACTCTCAAGATATCCGAAAAATTATTGAGAGTGCGTTAAAATGAGCATGCAGAAGGATGTTCTTTATAATTTTCTGCCCGTTGGCGGAGGCGGAGGATTGCAAAACGCTTTAAGTTTTGTGAGTAATATTGAAACTGCTGAGGGAAGACATTTTTTGATTCGCCAAGGCTCCCCATTGTGCGCAGTCGCAAAACAAAAAGGAGCTTTGGTGCATGAGGTTTCTTCGGTAAAAGGACGTCTCGTTTGTGAGTGGAATGCCGGGAAACGTTTTGCAGACTTCCAGGGAGTTTTTGCGATCTTCGGAGCTCCTTTTATTCACTCTCATCGCCATTTTATTAATATAGGCGGATTCGCTGTTTCCAATTTGCTTTACCCGGAAATTGATTTTTGGGGATACTGTTCAAAGCTGGAATATTGCCGGCGCCAGATGGTCGATTTATATCGCAAAGCATTTTATAAAAAAAATGATTTCTGGATCTTTGAAACACAAACGCTTCAGGAACGCGCTATCAAGCTTTTTCATTTCCCGGAAGAACGTACTGCTGTTGTAAAAATGGCGCCGAGCAGCCTTGTCAGCAAGGATAAAGTAAAATCAGATGTACGGGCAAAGTTTGCTGCGGAAATTCCTCAAGGGCGTTTTATCTTTCTTTTTTTAAATGGCCCGCATCCCAATAAACGTATTCATCTCTTACCTGATATTGCTGCAGAATTAAAAAAACAGGGGAATAATGAATTTCTCTTTTTACTTACAATGGATCCGTCACATCCTTACACACGGGAAGTTTTTGCAAAGGCAGAATCTTTGCAAGTCAGAAGTTTCTTCCATACAGTTAATACCGTAAAACAGGAGGATGTCGCTTCTTTGATTGATTGCTGTGATGCAATGGGCACGTTAAGTTTATTGGAAAGCTTTAGTAATAATTTTGTTGAAGCATGGAAAATGGGAAAGCCTTTGATTGTTACAGATAGTGATTGGGCGCGCCAGAGTTGCCGCGAATCCGCCTGCTACGTTTTCCCGGAACAGGCTGATGCTTCAGCAGCAGTCTTCAGCCAATTAATGGCTTCTCCTGCGCTTCAGCAGGAAATGATAAGCAAAGGCAAGAAAATTTTATCTGAGTATCCTACTGCCCAAGAAAAAAACCAACAATATCTTGCCGCAATTGAACGTGGTTTGGCTTTGGGTAAGTTGTCAGATCATGACCGGAAAAGGATTCGATTGTAATGAAATACTTTTTTGTTGTGTGTTTTGAAACGATCATGCAGGTCGTCTTTTGTTTTCCACGGTTCCGTTTATGCAATGCAGTAAAAAGCTGCTTTTTACGTTTACTTGGTGCAAAGGTAGGAAAACGCGTGGTGTATTATCCAGGTGTATGGATTTCTTTTTCTCCCAAATCAAAATTGGAAATCGGAGATGACGTCGATTTAGCACTCGGGGTGTTGATTACTGCGGGGGGGAATGTATCGATTGGAGATCGGACATTGGTGGGATATCGGACCCAGATCTTGTCAACAAATCATAACATTCCACCACTTCCCGGTCGAATTTTTGAAAGTGGCCATATTCAGAAA
>CALGPR010000029.1 GCA_937960425.1 uncultured Lentisphaeria bacterium | reverse complement strand
GCCAGGAGCGGGTGGAAAAGAGCGAATATGAATTGAATATTTACCGGGATTTGTTCCAAAAACGAGTAATTCCGGAAATGGATCTCAAGAAAAAAGAACTTGAGCATCTGCAAAATACTTCTGAACTGAAAAAGCTGGAAGAAGATGCGGACAAACTCCATCGCGGACTTGCAGATAAGATCATTAATCGGGCGCAGGAGGAAATTCTGTCGATGGATGTTCGGTTGGAAGGGCGCAAAGATGAACTTGAATCTATGAAAAAACGTATAGATGAATATCGGTTCGTTGCCCCTGAAGATGGAACGCTGACTATGATGCCAACGCGAATCGGCAGTTATGTGCAGCGCGCAGACCATCTTGCCTCTCTGGCTACAGCCGGGCCCAAAAAATTCCTGATGTATGTAGATGAAAATCAGATTTATAAAGTTAAAGAGCAACAGCAAATCCGTATTATCAGCAGCCAATATAATTACTTCGATTACGGTTATTTTTATGCGGATATTTATGCTATTGATGAAATTCCTGAAGACATCGGTGGAAAAATGTACTATAAAGTACGTTCAGAGATAACCGTTGAGCCTCAACCGTTGCGGCTGGGATCAACAGGGCAGGGCGAAATCATTACTGGACGGGATCGAATCATTCGATATCTTTTCGGTTGGGATAAATAAGCTCAATTTTACAGCATCTATATCGGTATGGAAAACGTCTCCTATTTGCGTTTTCCATACCGATTTTTTTGGGGCCAGAAAGCCAAATCGAAGGAGGCACAGAAAACGTGGTGAAGCATTGCATGAGACGCCAAACAATTTACCCGTGCCGACCTTTCGGCAAGGGGTCTTTTTTTGATTTTATTTCGCTTTTTTACTGTTTTTTTGTTTGATTCACTGCAAAGGGGAAAATGGTTACGGAAAAAACAGTTTAGCAAAAGAGGCTGCGTCTTCTGCGTCCAAAGGATTCGGAGTTGCCAAAAAGAGTTTTTCATTGCCTTCGGCATGGTGGCGGGTTACCTGGATGCGCCAGACTTCGCCGCTCCGGGGGCTTTTATCTTTGGGGTATGTCGCTTCCCGGAAGGCGGCGATAGGGATAATAAGCTCCGCTGTATAACCTCCTTCCGGGCGTTCTTGAATGCCGAGCTGCCAATCCGGATCCCAGTCCAGTACCCAGTGATAGTGGTCAAAGCGATTGCCACCGGCATCAAATCCGAGGTTGAGCAAACGTTCACCACAAGGCAGAATGTTCAATAAAATGGAATCATTAGCGGTAATTTCCCCATCGCGTGGCAACGACGAAATTTTCGGAATCGCTTCACGTTTCGCACAGCTAAAAGCCAGATAGAGAAGTTCTTTATCCGGGTTGTAATAGGCGTACATAATGCTGTCGCAGCCCTCTGGAGAAGACCCGTCAATTTTCTGTAATGGAGCTTGGGTTGCATGTTGCCACACCTCTTCATTCAACCTGCCATCCGCATCGATCATTAGTGGCCCGCTCGGCAGATAGAGTAAAGGATAATCTGCAGTTGCATTGGCATATTGCCGATCCAGATACGGCCCAAGATAACGTTGATCCATTGCGTCAGCAAAGGCTTTGGAAGCTTCACGGACGGTTTCAATCAGTTGTATCTTTTTTTCTTGTTCTGTTGCTGTCGCAATCGCTTCCAGGTCCACAAGCATTTTGCCATAGGCGGTTCGATCGACACCACAACACATTGCGACTTCTTTCAGGTAAGTGGTCCGCCCTTCATAAGCAGTCGGATTCCACAGATAATCGTTATAAAGAATGTCGCTCGGGCGATTGCGGGGCTTTCCGGCACCCTCACTGTTGACAAAGGCAAAACTGTCGCAACGTTGCCGGTATCCGTCGTACAAAGATAAATTATCTGGACATGCCAACGCTCCGGCAATCATCGATGGATTGTGCCACGAGTAGAGTTTATGATTCCCAATCAGCCGGCTGTAGGTGTCTTCGGCAGTTTTATCGATTACCGGAGACACAACATCGGCTCCAGTCCAGACAATGGCAACGTCTTCGGGAAGCATTTTGGCAAGATCTTCAAGGTAGGTTTTTGCCGGGTCTTCTGTTGCTCTGTGCGAATTGATCGTATATGGGCCTGGACAGAACGACAGACCAAGATTCGGGAATTCTTCATGCAGTGCCTCATAGAGACGCTTCATGACATACCCGTGTGCTTCCCCGACAGAATGAAATTTTTTTCGTTCCCCTTCGCTGGAAAATTGATATTTGCCGTTAATTTGAGGATCCACATCGTCGGCGCGGATCATGATGTGCGAAACATGGCATTGGGCCGCCTTCCTGCAGTCAGAGATCAACTGGGTGATATTTTCTTCATTTGAGGCATCAAATTTAACGTGGTCGCGAAAACCGTAGATCCGGGGGGCCAGCATCAGTTCAAAAAGTCCGCCAGATTCTTCGTAAAAATTTTTATATGCCGCTAAGGCTTCTCCCATCGTCTTGTATGCACCCCACTGAGGTTTTGCTTCAGCGGAAAGATCTCGCCATGAAGCGTCACATTGAACCGCATAGGAGGTGATTTTCCACGTTCCGAAAAAACGCGGCATAGACTCCGGTTGCACGAGAAAGTAGTCGGTCATATACCGTGTTTCCCATTCGGGATAGTCGTCAATTTCACGGACAAGAATGGCATTGCCGGGGCGATTAATACATTGCAACAGGGTCATTATGGCATAAAAAGTTCCGCGGTTATCGTTCCCGATAGCGTAAATACGGTTTACCTCTGGAGCGAGTTCCCAACGAATCGTATAGCCATTTTTTTTGTCTTGGACATTTGATCGGTCGAATTTTTTGTCTGTGAAATGGGGTGAATCAGCAAGTCCAGCGTAAATTTCAAGCGGTTTTGCCGCCGTTTCAGCCAGATCTTCAAGGCGGTCTTGCAGCATCGGTTCGGCAAATTTCAAGCTGGGGACATTCGCTGTATCAAGGAATAAAGTAACTTTTTCTGCGTCAATAGGTAGCTGATCTATCGACAATGTTTTTTCCACCTGTACACTTGGGGAGAATTCCCCGGTAAAGTATGGTTCTTTGTCCGGAGCTCCCCAAATTGTTCCAATGAATAAAAATGCGGTAGCAGAAATAATGGTTGGTAACAGTCGCGTCATCGTTGCTCTCCCGGTTGATCGATTAACAATACAATGGCAGCCGCAGGAAGGCAAGGGAAAAATAAAAAAAGCTTCCGGAATTTTTCCGGAAGCTTGCGAGTTCATTATTTCGTTGCGTTATGCTTTGCAACTTTTGCGGTGTTCCCGCAGGATGAGCAACAGCACCACCAGTCCGATAGCAGTGAAAACAATTCCACTCCAGAAGAAGACCGGGAAGAATGCCGTTAAAATGTAAAGAACACTCTTCTGTTTCGCTGTTTCAGGTACTTCAATGGTCTGCCAGAATGGTTCATCGCCTGCCGGCGGGAAACTGACCAGCGTATAGCCATACTTCCGTTTTTCAAGCGTATACCGTTCCTTCGAAAATGCCGGTGTCGTCAAGAAATCGATCCCATGGAATTTGCCGCTGCCGGGATTTTGAATCCGGCCGGAAGCAATCAACGTAACGTTGAAATCCTTGATGGCGTTGTAAAGGCGATCAGCATCTTCTTTGGGGAGAACCATGGCGTCAAGCAGGGCTTTTTCTTCGGCTTTACGTTTTTCGATAGCAAGAAGTTCCTCTTCAGTTTCTGCCTTTGCGTCTTCAGCCGCCTGCTCTTCTGCTGCAGCTTTGCGGAGTTCAAGAGCTTCTTCTGACCAGTCAATATTTTCCGGATATGCCGGAGGCGTATGTGTGTAGATAACGCAGTATTTTGCCAAGTTCCGTTTTTCTGCAAGCAGTTTTTGCAGTTCTTCCGCCTGTTCCTCTGAAAATGCCTGTTTGGCTGTATCGACAGCAACAAAGAGAACATCCCCATAGATAAAGCTGTGTTCTCCCGGGCCGAAACTGGCTTCAAAACGATCAGAAGCGCCTTTGATCAAGTCAACACTGCCTGGCGTGGCAAAGAAGGGCAGGCTCATCGCATCGCGCAATTCTTTTTTCGACTGGCGGAATGCCATATCATTCAGATCGGCGGAGGTAAAATCACCGACAAACAGCGCAAATGGTATCTTCTGGCTGGATAGATGTATCGCAGCTTCTGTGATTGGAGCTGCTCCGACATCGCTGTCGCCAAAGATGGCAACAGAAAACTCGCCATTCTGGGGTTGTCCGGTCGGAAATTCAGAACGCAGATCGATGTCTTCCGCTGTAACTTTGGTAACGTAATAACAAGTGCAGAGGATCGCAATGCCGAGGAGGAAGAGAAACATTGCTGCATATTTGAAGTTGGCAAGTCTCAGATCGGAAACAGGAGGATTCGGCGCGACATATTCATCCGGGCCACCGTTTTTGCGCCAGCCTTTCCAGACCATTACCAAAGCACCAAGCGCGATTGTCGTAAAGACGGCATCCCAAACGAACATGTACCGATAGCCAAAGATATAAATGTACAATCCGGAGATTGCGGTTGCGCCGACCATGATGATTGAGCGGAAGATTGCCTGCGCCGAACAGAACTGCCCATAACGATCTTTGGGAAGCAATTCAATAAAAAGCGGCAGGTTTGCCGTATTTTGAATGCAATAGACCAGCGCCAGCCCGAATGAAACAATGGTAAAACCCAGCGCATCCTGGCAGAAGAAATAACCATAAATATTGGCAATAATCACCAGAATCATACCGGTAACGTATATACGAATCGCGCGGTATTTGTCGATCAGAACCCCGAGCGGTAAAGTCATGATCAGCCCGACTGCAGCAGTTGCCCCGGTAATGTAGCCGAATTCTCCTGACGTTAATCCCAGTTCCTGCTTGGCAAAGAGAATGTTGAAGGTATTCCGGCAGACAACGGAAACGTCATTCATCGCAGTCGTCGTAAAAAACCAGAGGTAGAAGGAATCGGACGCAAAGCATTCTTTGAGATAGACAAACGTTGCTTTAAGAGGAGAATAGGTTTCTTCAATTTCCGGGTATGTGCCTTCTTTGACTTTCCAGCACATCAGCATGAACCCGGTAATGATCATCAGGGCCATAATCGTATAAACTCCCGGCCCATATTTGTCGAAGTAAGGCAGCAGGAAAAAGCTGAAAGCCGCCCCGGCCCCGGTTCCAATCAGGGTAAAACAGGCATTGAATTTGCCAATCCAGCTTTCCGGCACAACGTCTGCATAAAGATAGTAGTAGACTGAGCCAACGAACATCACAAAGAAGTTATAGGCGACGATAAAAAATGCACATAACACCAGTGCCAACGTTTGAACTGGAATTCCCAGCAAAGCCGCAACCGACGGTACAAAAAGGTGTGCCCAGGCTACCCCGAGAATCGCTATGGAAATAAATGGTACGGAAACAATGATATAAGGAATGCGTCGTCCCAGTTTGCTGCGGGTACGGTCACTCCGGAAACTGACAATCGGGCAGACAATCATATTTAAAACCGCAGGGATCGTTCCGATGATCAGGGCGATTAACCAGTCTTTGGCACCGACTGAATTCAATGACATGGTAAATAATGTGCCGCATGACCCGATGAAGGACAGGCAGAACCCTCCCATTAATAACCAGATAAACAAAAAGAATAATTGCTTTCCGTTATACGAAAGAGAACCGACTGTATAGATGGTTTCTTTTGCATTTCCGGGCGGCGCCTGAGGTTGAAGTGTTTCTTCCGCCATGTGTTATACTCTCCTTAGCTATTGCGTTGGGTGATTGGTAAATGAATCATACTCTAACGAGTCAATAACAGTTTTGCAAATCTTGCAGACGATAAAAATACCAAAAAATACAAAAAATAGAAATATGTCATTGGTATAATTGGGCTGTTTACGTATTGGCAAAAAAAAACCTTCCTCGACAAGAGGAAGGTAAACAAATTGTCCATTAATGGAATACTTTCGACATGCTGTCCATTTCCTGCAACATGATTCCGGTTCCGTTGGCAACGCCCAGCAAGGGGTTTTCGGCGACAAAAACCGG
>CALGPR010000028.1 GCA_937960425.1 uncultured Lentisphaeria bacterium | reverse complement strand
GAAAAAGGCAGGGCACCGCCAGAAAAAAGATTGAAACAAACGATTTTTTGAGTTTGTTTTCACGAAAAAATGAATGAGAAAGCGTTTCCGGAAATGATGATGTTATTGGAATGGAAAAAAGGTTGCAGCTTGGCATTGCTGATATCCTGTATGGTTTCTGCCGCATTCGCGGCTGTGGATGGAGAAGTGATTATCGGAGATAATGCGGTTCGCGTTCAACCGCTGTCACCGACGCTGATTCGGATAGAAGTTGCCGGGCCGCGCGGTTTTGAAGACCGACCATCCCATACTGTTGTCAATCGTCAATGGGAAGGCGTCCCGTCTACGGTTACCGTTGCCGATGGTAGAACCACTTTGGAAAATGAATATTATTCCGTGTCGGTTTTTGGAGACTCTCCTGCAGGGGCGGAAGTTCGGGATGCAAGAGGAAAACTTCTTTATACTGTGCCGGCGGATCCGCCAGCAGCGGCGTTTCTGCCAGCCGTAGCGGATGCTGACGCCCCTTGGGTTATCGCAGATCGACCGCGTTTGATTCCTCCTGTATGGGGAGCGTCGGTTCCTCCGGAAAACCAGGATCTCCTGCCTGCCAATGGCTGGGAAATTGTTCCGGATTCCTTTGATATTTACATTTTCCTTCCCGGAAGGAATGGATATGAACAGTTGCGTAAAGAGTTTCTGGCGTTGACCGGGCCGACCCCGATGGTCCCCCTTTACGTACTTGGCAATATGTTCAGCAGTTTCCGGTCTTATACCGAAGACGAGGCTTTGAATGTTGTTGACGAATTTGACAGTCGGAAAATTCCATTAGATGTTTTTGTCGCCGATACGGACTGGCGCGAAAATGCCTCTATCGGTTATGAAGTCAACCTTAAAAATTTTCCCGACATTCAACGGTTTCTGAAGCGGTGTCATGACCGGGGAATCCGTGTCATGTTCAATGACCATCCTGAACCGCGTTTTCCCGGGTTTTCAGATCCGGAGGAAATCCAGTTCCGCTATGAATCATTGGGATCTCTTTTGAAGCAGTGGGCAGATATCTGGTGGTACGATCGCAATTGGGTTTGCTCTCTGAACGCGCCGGAAGGAATGGTGCCGAGTGCCTGGGGAATGCGGCTTTATTGGGATATTACCCAAAGTTATTTCGGAGACCGCCGTCCGGTGATCATGAGCAACATCGAACATTGCAATAATGGGGTATTATCAGCACCTTCTCATCCTGCAGCTCATCGTTATCCTTTCTGGTGGACGGGAGATACTGGAACAAGTTTGCAGGATTTGGAGACGGCAGTGGAAAATGCAGTTCGGTGTGGAGTGGAATTATTGATGCCTTATGTCAGTGAAGACCTTGCCGGGCATCGAGGAATTCCCACCCCGGAACTTTTTGTACGCTACATGCAGTTCGGTACGCTTTCTGCCATTTGCCGCCTTCATGGTGGGCAGAATTTACCGCGTTATCCCTGGGATTTCGGAACTGAAGCTGAAGCAATCGTCAGCGATTATATGCGGTTGCGGTATCGGCTGTTACCCCTTCTTTATGCAGCTGCTCACCGGAATTATGTTGACGGAACGCCGATCTTGCGCCGTCTCGATCTCGAGTTCCCTTCTGCAAAAGAAAGTGCAACCAATCGGGAATATCTGCTGGGCGACGATTTACTGGTAGTTCCGGTGCTGCCCGACTCTTCCCCCATTGCAACAGAACTTCTGCATCAGAAGGATGGGACGCGTGGCTTGAAAGCTGAGTATTTTGCCAATCCGGAACTTTCCGGAACACCGGTACTCGTTCGCACTGACCCGACAATTGATTTTCAGTGGGGAAGTGGGTCCCCTGACAGTGCTGTTCCCAACGATAATTTTTCTGTTCGTTGGAGTGGTACCTATGGCCCGGTTAAGTCCAGCGGTGTTTATCTTTTCAGTGTCATGCAGGATGATGGCGTACGAGTCTTCCTGGATGGGGAGAAAGTCTATGATCAATGGGGAGGGAACTGCATTCGCAATACGTTTGAAGTTACATTGGAAGCAGGCAGAGTTTACGACCTGGTGGTGGAATATCAGGAATTGCAGCACGGTGCAGAATGTAGTTTGGCGGCGACGAAGATTCTGCGTCAGGGAGAAGACGTCCAAGTGTATTTACCGCCGGGAAATTGGATTGACTTATGGAGCGGGAAACGGTATTCCGGAGCAAAAAAAATCACGCTGCAAATAGATTGGAATGAAATTCCTCTTTTTGTTCGGGAAGGCGGGATTTTGTTGACAGCAGCTCAAACCATGCGAACGACAGAACCTTGGAGAGAAATGGTTGCCGATGTATATCCTGCGCCCGCGGGGACTGTAGAGACCGCACGGATTCTTTATGAAGATGATACATGGAGCAACGGGTACCAGAATGGTGAATTTCGGGAAACGAGTGTAGAATTGCAACAGGAGGAGGAGAAGTTAACAATTTCCGTTATTCCTGGAGAAGGTATATTTTCGGGAATGCTTTTGAAACGCAACTGGACGATCAGAGTGCACTTGCCGGCAGGAAAAAAAGTGAATGTTGATTCTTTACCCCAAGGGGCGGAAGTGACGTTGTTGACAGATAAACAACGGCCTTCCATTGTTTTGATGGGACAAGGCATGGCTCCGGCGCCGGAAGAGGGGAGTATTGCAGAAATCAGAGTGACTGATGTTTCCGATTTTGAAATCTGTTTGACTATGATATAATTTGCATGGTATGAAAAATACTGTAATAAGTTGAAGAGATTGTTTTGAATAACTGATGTGATTTGCATCGTTTCTGCCCAAGAAGAAGATTCCACAAAATGCGAAGAACATTATATTCATTGATTATCTTTTGTAGAGT
>CALGPR010000027.1 GCA_937960425.1 uncultured Lentisphaeria bacterium | reverse complement strand
GCCAGGCGGCATCTTCCAATCGATAATGATCCTGTGCATTCACATGCTGAATTGTCCCGTCTCCTTTTTCCAGCACACCGACCCAGGCGATGTCACCAACAGCAAAGACCTTATCCAGATCCAGATTGCTGCGCAGCATATTAACGGCATCTACTTCCTCTCCCGCACGTGGGCCATTCAGCAATTTTACCTTCACCAATTGTTCTCCTGCCGAAACCAGAGCGTGAGAAACAATCTGAGAATTATCTATTGCCGTAATCACGCCTTTGCATTTATACCCATCATTATGAACACGCACAGGCAATTCCAAACTGAATAGATTCAACAGAAAACACAAAACGACAAAAAGGGCGATCACGATTAGATCGCCCTTTTTGTTTTTGCACAAATTTGAAATTCTGCAAAAAAACTTATTCATTGACCGGACCGACAATCTGCTTCAAAGTTTTCGCGATATCGGTATTATCAATCAAAGCAGTAAACTCATCCGCTTCTTCGCCATAAGCAGAGGTCAGCACTGGCAAAGCAGTATGAGCATAGCTCGACCAACTGACTGACGCTTTGTTGGCAACCATATGGTTAAGAGCCATTGCCAAGGGATCGTAACCGCCGTAAAGAATACGGGCATCTTCGCTGCCTGCATAGGAACCACGGCCATTGGAACGGTCAAACGCCTGTTCCAGAGTAGCCTGTTCAATATCCGTCAACAACATTGGGTCGTTGGGATCGTCTGAAGTGAAGTTCAAGCCATAAAATTCCGTGATCAACGGTTTTACGTCATCAAAGGTAATCTTATCTTTGCCCTTTTCATCCCGGAGTTTGGTGTACTGAGCATAAAAGGCGTTCAGAGAGCCGACTTGATTCTGCAAAAGTTCGATATGGCTATCGTAAGCAGTGCCGGCGAATCCCAGAGTCAAACCGCCGGTTTCATGGTCACCCGTTACAACAATCAACGTTTCATCCGGATGCTGCTGGGCGAAGTCATACGCAACACGCACGGCATCATCAAAAGCAATGACTTCATGCAGAACGGTACCG
Source organism: uncultured Lentisphaeria bacterium (assembly GCA_937960425.1). Taxonomy (GTDB): domain Bacteria; phylum Verrucomicrobiota; class Lentisphaeria; order Victivallales; family Victivallaceae; genus UMGS1518. The sequence continues at coordinate 22,486 of CALGPR010000027.1, read as the reverse complement.
GCATCATTGGCATGGCATGCCCAGTCAATTTTTCCGCCTTCAACCATAATGAAGAAGCCGTTCGGATTGTCAAGAAGATCAACTGCTTTCTGTGTGAATTGGGCCAGTGTGATGTCACGGTCATTCATATCCACAGCATAAGGCAGAGAACCGCTATCGACTCGTTCTGCAACACATATAACCGGCTGCGTTTCGCCGGCTTTTAACTCATTGAAAGACTCAATATCGCGAGTGACTTTATAGCCATTTTCGGCGGCATAAGTGTAAACATCGACAGTTTTATCGCCAACGGTATACCCCTGTTCGTCCAGGAAACAGGCACCGCCAAAATAGTCAAACTTGCTGTCTACAAGAGCCTTGGCAATATCTTTATAGCTGGCACGGTTTGCCACATGTGCATAAAATGCGGCAGGGGTAGCATGATCCAGAGATACACTGGTCACAATCCCGACCTTGCGGCCATTTTTCTTGGCAACTTCGGCGACGGACTCAAGAGCATTGCCTTCGGCATCAACGCCAAGGCGCCCCACCAGAGTTTTGCTTCCGCATGCGATTGCGGTGCCGCTGGCCGCAGAATCGGTAATAAACTGATCTGCTGCGCGGGTCGTCGTTACCGCCTGGTTTTCCAGAGTGTTGATCAACAGTTCACGTCCAGGTTCCACGCGGGATAAATACTCCTGGGTAACCATGCGCTGCGGCATGGAAAGACCATCCCCGATAAACAGAAAAACATACTTGACAGAATCGGGTTCACCGGCATTTCCAGTCATCCACGCAGCAAAGACAAAGAGCGCTGCAAGAAGCCGGAACGGAGATTTAATGCGAGAAATCATAATAAAAACTCCTTTATTTTGGGTATGATAAAACTCTCACAAAGGTTGTTATTTTGCGGTAATATATCCCCCGTCCGAAATAAATGCAATAACAACTCATCAAGAATTGCATTTTGAAACCTTTTTCCAACCGTGCATTGACAATATCTTTACGGAGCAATACAGTAATACAAATTTCAAAAAAAGGATTGCCTGGCATTATGAAAATACTTTTCGGCAAATGGCCTGCTCCATTTTGTGGTTTTCTGCTTGCGTTGCTGCTGTTGGCGGCAATAGAACTTTTCGGTTCTCCAGTAGGATTATCCGATACTCTTACTGCAGTAGCAGCTTATTGCACTGAGTCGATTGAACAGAAAGAACTTGCTTCGCCGCCAGAATTCGACTGGCAAAATGGTTTGATCGCCGGAGTGTTTATCGGCGCTCTATGTGCCTCTCTGATGTCGGCAAATTGGAAACTTTCGCTCTTTTTCGAAGACAAACTTCGATTCAACGGCTTGAAAAGCCTCTTTTACGGATTACTGGGAGGCTTTCTGGTTATGGCAGGGTCTCAGCTTGCCGGGGACATCCCGGCGGGACAATACTCGAATGCCCTGCAGCAAAGTATTGGCGCATGGCTCTTTCTCGGCTGCTTCTTACTCACCGCCCTTGCAGGAACTTTCCTGCTGGCAAAACCGAACAGGAAGGAATAACAGAGCATGACGACCACCAATTTTATCGCGATGGGCGCACTTCTTGACGGTATCAATACAAACTATAAAATTGCTATTGCTATTGTCTTCGGGATTGCACTCGGTTTTCTGTTGGTCAAAGCAAAACTCTGCTTTCGCAGCGCAATGCTGCGGGGGCTGTCTTTCCGCGGGCCGGTAGCACTGACATTGCTCTGGGGCCTGTTCTTTGGCACATTATTCTTTATCGGTGGCTCAGCAGCGGGGATGTTCAATGATTCCATCCGCTTTTCCTTTTTCAAAGCCGCCATACTCGGTGGAATCCTTTGTGGTCTGGGAACCGCGCTCTGCGGCTTCACCCCCATTACTGCCATCGCAGGCTTCGCGACTGGGCGACTCTATGTGCTATGGACCCTTATCGGGATGATTACGGCAATTCCAATCATGCACGCCATTTCCGGCCGGGTCGAAGAAACATTAAACCTTACTAATTCTGAAATTCTGGAAGTTGTGCCGATTTCCTGGGAACTTCGTTGGAATAACCCTTTATGGTGGATCCTCGGAGGGACTCTGCTGCTCTGCCTGTTCCTTCACGCTGTGCAAAGCATTGTGCATCGAGCTTCTGAACGCAACGCTGCGACATCGGGAGTCCCGCCGGCCGAGGCACCTCCGGAGCAATGAAAATTCTTTTTCCAACGCTTTCTGCAATCGGGAAATCATTTTTTTCCCGCGCGCGATCTGCACACCTGCGGCTTGGCCGGCGTGGGGAAAACGTTGCGGCAAAATTTCTGGAACTGAAAGGCTACTCTGTTCTCAGCCGAAACGTGCGCAATCACCGGGGAGAAATTGACCTGATTGCGTTAGACGGCGCAACCATCGTCTTTGTCGAGGTAAAGACCCGCCGAGCCTCCAGCCACAGACATCCTTCAACAAACCTTTCCCCGGCACAGAGAAAGCGAAATTCGGCCGCAGCACGTTATCTCTTGAAACACTATTTACACGGCGCTCCAGTTTCCTATCGATTTGATCTGATAGAAATCAAGCTCAGCCGCTTTCGCGTCACTGAGCTTTATCATTGGCAAAATATCCCGTCCCCTGCTTGGGGCAAACGCTATTGACAATACGGTAACTCAGAAAAATGAACGGAATCAGTCTTCAGGCTCCGGCCGCAACACTTCCCGCTCTTCAACAATTTTTTCCAGGAGTGTCATGTAGTCACCAAGCAAAGCTTCCTCTTCAGCAATTCGTTCCACAGTCACGGCAGTAGCAGGACTGGATGGTTGAAAGACGGTACAGCTGTCCGGAACTTGAACCTTGGATAATTCATAGGTGCCGATTTCCTCCGCTTTGCGGATGGAATCAATTTTATCCATTCCCACCAGAGGGCGCAAGACCAGCATATTGGCTGCGTCATTGATCGTCGCCATATTGACAACCGTCTGACTTGCGACTTGACCGAGAGATTCTCCCGTCAACAGAGCCTGGCAACCGGTGCGTCTGGCAATCATCGCCGCAATCCGGAGCATCATCCGCCGGTAAAGAACCGTACGATACCGGGCATTACACTTATCCCGGATCAATTTCTGCAATTCCGCAATGTTGCACAGATGCAGTTTGCCGGGGAATTGAAATTGATTCAGATAAGCGGCAATTCCGCAGATTTTATCAATCGTGCTCTGGGGTGTATAAGGAGTACTGTGGAACGACACAAAATCGACTCCAGAACCGCGCTTCATAGTCAAGTAACAAGCCACAGGGGAATCGATTCCTCCGGAAAGAAGAGCCAACACCCGTTCATTGCTGCCGGTCGGAAGTCCGCCCGGCCCCCGCACCGTCTCATAATATACAAGCGCAAATTCATCGCGCACTTCGACTCCAACAGTCACTTCGGCGGCATCACTTAAATCAACCTTCACCTGATCCAGCCCGAAAAGCTCTCCAATAACGGTAGCCAAAGCAATTTCAATTTCCTGTGAACGCATCGGAAACTGTTTATCACTACGGCGGGCTCGAATGCGAAAACGTACCGGTTCACCATTCTTTGCGGTATGTTTTTTCTGGAAAACTGCCGGGGCAGTGTGTTCCACTGCTGAACGGATCGCCTGAAAATCCTTTTCAACTTTGCAAATTGGCGAAAAACTTTCCAAGCCGAAAACGCGCTGCATCCGTCCGATAATTTCCGGCAATTCCGCCTCCGGAAACTCCTGATGGTTGCGGTGTTCCAACCAGATTCTGCCGCGAACACGGGAAATTTTCAGATCCTCCACAACCGGACCAACCTGATGGCGGAGATTGTCCATCAACTGTTGCTCAAAACGAATCCGGTTGTGCCCTTTGATGGCAATTTCATGATAGCGGCACAAAATTGCATTATACATAAAACACTCCTTAAGCGACTATTACATCGCATCCGGTACATCAATAGTCAATGTTGCCAAACCATCGGCAAGAATTTTTCCTGCGGCATCCGCCATTGCCAGGCGGGCTTTCTGCAGTTCTTCATTTTCTGCACTCAATACCGGGCATTCACGGTAAAAACGATTAAACGCCTTACTGAAATCCAGCAGGTAATCGACCAGAGCAGAGCAGTCACGTCGTTCCGCTGCCGCCTGAATTACTGAGGGGTAAAAATAGGCGCGAACCGCCAGTTCCTTTTCTTCCGGGGCCGACAGCAAACTCCAATTCACCTCATCGGCAGCAAAGTGAATTCCACGTTCCTCTGCCTTGCGGACGATGGATTTGACTCGGGTTACTGCATATTGTACGTAAGGCCCGGTGTCGCCTTCAAATTTGATTGAGGCCTGCGGATCAAACATCATTGTCGTCTTGGCATTAAATTTCAGCAACATGAATTTCAACGCGCCCATGCCAATAATTTCCGCGCGTGCTGCAAGTGTTGCATCATCAACGGCACCATCGCTGTTGCGGGCAGCACAACTTTCGCGAGCGAGAGAAACCATTTCATCAAAGAGATCGTCGGCATCGACAACCGTTCCTTCCCGGCTTTTCATTTTGCCGCTGGGCAGGTTTACCATCCCGTATGACAAATGAAAGAGCGAATCCGCCCAGGAATAACCGAGTTTTTTCAGAATCGCAAACAGCATCTGAAAGTGAAGATTCTGTTCATCACCGACTACCCAGATCTGGCTGTCAGCGTTGTAATCCTCCGCTTTGCGAATCGTTGTACCGATATCCTGCGTAATGTAAACGCTGGTGCCATCAGAACGGAGAACGACTTTCTTCCCCAGTTTTCCCAGGTCAGCAAAAACCGCGCCATCTTCCCGGCGGGCAAATACTCCACGTTCCAACCCCTGCCGCACAATGTCTTTGCCAAGTAAATACGTTTCACTTTCCAGATATGTATGATCGAAATGGATGCCCATGCGCTGATAGGTTTGTTCGAAGCCGGCAAAAACCCAACTGTTCATCATTTTCCAGAGCGCTCGAACCTCAGGGTCGTTGTTCTCCCAATCCTGAAGCATCTTCTGGGTGGCTCTGCCCAGTTCGGTTTCCAGGAACAGAGACTCATCATCACGGTCCGCAAATTCCGGATGCTCTGCCCGTAACGCCTTGAGCTCATTTCCCAGCGCTTTGTTGTATTCGACATAGTACTTTCCGACGAGATGGTCACCTTTCATTCCAGTAGATTCCGGCGTTTCGCCATTGCCGAACCGCTGATAAGCAATCATTGATTTGCAGATATGGATCCCACGGTCATTCACCAGATTGACTTGGAAAACCGTATGGCCGGCACGTTTCAACAGGGAAGACAAACTCATTCCCAACGTATTATTCCGGACATGCCCCAAATGCTGCGGTTTATTGGTATTCGGGGCGGAGTATTCGACAAGGATTCTCTTCGCATCCTTCTCCTCGACGCGAGCGGCATCAAAGAGTTTTTGCAAATTACAAAGCGTATCCGCATACAACGACTCCGGGTTCAACGTCACATTGACAAAAGCTTTCACCACCTGTGCTTTTGCCACGCCGGGATCGGCAGTCAAAAGCTCTGCCACTTTCTCCGCAACTTTGTCCGGAGCCATCCGGAAATTTTTGGCAAACCGGAAACAGTTAATCGTTAAATCGCCGTCCATCCCTTCCGGGCAGCGTTCCGGCTGGATCGTCCAATCTGCGGGAAGAACGCAATCCGAAAAAGCCGACCGCATTGCGGCAGTCAAATTCTCAATGAATGTAAATTTCAACATATCGTTTCCTGTCGAAGTTTTGATTTCATAAAATAAAAAGAGGAAACAGCCATGCTGTGCCGTTTCCCCAATACTTACTTACAGTGTCGTACGGACAACATTGGTTGTCTTGTCCGGAGCCTCCGGGACAATCACATAAGCCCCATAACATGCCGGAATCAGACAGGTACGTCCACGTTCCAGAACAGTCCCCTCTCCGGCAGCAATGGCTTCCGGAGAATGACCGATCGTCACTGCTCCATCAATTGCTGACAGCAGATGAAAACTTGCCGTATTGGCCGTATCGTCCAGCCAGGTGTCGCGCAACAATAAGCTGTCTACGGCAAAAAAGCGGCAGCGGTTCACTACCGGGAACTTACGATTATGCGGTGCACTTCCTACCACACCGGAAATCCGCGGACACGTCCGATTGATAAAATCAATCGATTTCAAAGCTTCTTCGACATGCAATTCCCGGCTTTTTCCGTTGCTGTCCCGGCGTCCCCAATCACTGACGCGATAAGTAGTATCGCTATTCTGCTGAATTTCCAGAAGCAGGTTTCCTTCTCCGATCGCATGGATGGTTCCCGTCGGAATAAAGTAGGCATCCCCCGGCTGAGAGAGATAAACCTGAAGCAGATTTTCCACTTCGGAAGAATCCAGTTGACTGATCAGTTGCTGCCGGGTTCCCCGCGGACTTAACCCCGCCATAATTTTTGCACCGCGCCGGGCAGATATGATATACCACATTTCCGTCTTCGGCTCTGCACCATTGCCGAGCATGGCACAGGCCTTTTCGTCGGGATGAACCTGCAAAGAAAGACGCTGTCCTGCATCAATCAACTTGATCAGGAGGGGAAAACGGCCGCCTGTCCATTTATTTCCCAGCAAAGAACGGCCATAAAATTCAACCAGTTCATGAATCGTGTACCCGGCCAGAGGACCGGCATCGACAACGCTCTGCGCATCTTCCCGGTCAACCAATTCCCACGCTTCCCCGATCGGTTTTTCACCGGCAGGAACTTCTCTGCCTAATACTTCTGCAAGCTGGGAGCCACCCCAGATTCGTTCAAAATAAAGTGGGGAAAAGGTTAACGGATACAAATTACTCTGTTCCACATAAGCCATAATCAAGAGATCTCCTTTTCCGTTATTCAACAATCTGTTTCTACAGGAGACAGGCGTTTTGCCAGCTCACGAAGACACTGGGGAGGACGGATTGCTTTCCGCTCCGGATTCACGCAGGCGAGCACAACGTCACCTTCAACCAAAAGTTTGTCACCGCAATAAATCTTTGTCTCAATGCGGATCCGCACGCCTTTAACCTCCGTAATTGCAGATTTAAAAGTCAAAAGGTCGTCATAGCGGGCAGAACCGCGATAATAGACATGAGCTTCCACAACCGGCAGGATCACTCCTTCTTCTTCCAACACCCGATAAGGCAATCCGGCGTCACGAAGCATTTCCGTCCGACTCCGTTCAAAATATTCCAGATAATTGGCGTAGTAGACCACACCCATTTGGTCCGTATCCGCATATGGGACACGGTACTGCGTTTCATGATAAGCCATTCGTCTCCACCTTTTCCGTAAGCAAATTGACAACCTCTTCAATCGTCATTTCAGTTGTGTCCACCAGAATCGCATCGTCTGCCTGCCGCAATGGGGCAATCGGACGATGGGAATCAATATAATCGCGCTGCGCAATATCAGCAGCAACGGATTGGAGCGTCGCACCATCGAAGGTTTCACCGCTCTGAGCCAACCGCCGCCGTGCACGGGTTTCCGGCGACGCGGTAACAAAAAATTTATGAGCTGCATCCGGGAAAATTGCCGTTCCGATATCGCGGCCTTCCATGACCACCCTTCCCCTGGCAGCAAAATCACGCTGGCATTTTTTCAAATATTCGCGAACAATCGGCAATGCAGCCACCGGACTGACAAAAGCAGCAACCTGGGGAGAACGCAGGGCAGTTCCCGGATCTCTGCCATTCAGAAAGAGAGCAAAACTACCATCTGTTCCCGCTTTATATTCCAGCTTGACTTGCGGCAAAAGCCGGGAAAATAACGCTTCAGTACACTCTTCCGCACAGGTTACACCATTTTGAATTGCGAAAAGAGTTAGAGCCCGATACATATTTCCGGTATTCACATAGGGAATACCGAGCCGTTTCGACAATAAAGCGGCCACCGTACTTTTGCCGGAGGCCGCAGGACCGTCTATTGCTATAACATCGACAGACATAGATATGCCTTGCGTCGCACGCGCTTTAATGCGCGTGCCGACCAACGAGGCGTCCACTTTTCAAGAAGCCGTCGTAATTACGCATTGTCAAGTGCGACTCAAGCTGGCTCATGGTATCAAGCACAACCCCGACCATAATCAGCAAACTGGTTCCCCCAAAGAAACTCGCCACCATCATATCGATTCCAAAGAAAGGCGTGATCAGTTGCGGGAAAATTGCTAAAAACAACAGGAAAATTGCGCCGCCGAAAGTCACCTGAGTCATTGTTTTATCCAGAAATTCAGCGGTAGCTGCACCGGGACGAATCCCGGGAATATAAGCGCCATCACGCTTGAGGTTTTCAGAAATTCGAATCGGATTGAACTGGTTTGCAACCCAGAAGTAAGAAAATCCGAGAATCAACAAACTGTAAATAATCAGATATCCGGGGCTGTCATAACGCAACCATGATCCAATGGTAATGCAGATATCCGTCATCGTTTCGGAACGTTTTTCAAAAAATGCTGCCAGGAATTGGCAGACCGGGCCTGGAATCATCATCAGCGCACCAGCGAAAATGATCGGCATAACGTTGGCGAAGTTGACTTTAAGCGGCATATACGTGCTGCCGCCGAGCACCTGACTTCCGGCAGCCTTGCGAACCATCTGAATCGGTACGCGGCGATAGCCCTGAGTCAAGAGAATCGTCAAAGCGGTGACGACAAAGAAAATCACAATCAAAATCAGCAATTGAACCGGCTTAAACGGTGCGCCGGAAGTTGTTTCACCGGAAATTGCCATTTTGCCGAGCTGTATTACCGCCTGCGGCAAACGGGAAATGATGTTAATGGTAATGATAATGGAAACCCCATTGCCGATACCGCGTTCAGTAACCTGTTCCCCTAACCACATGAAAACCATCGTTGTAGCGGTAAGAACGATCGTGGTCATAACCATGAACAGCGTCTGATTGCCGACAAAGAGGGGTGTATTCGGCGGAGGCATCCCCAGTTTATCCGGGAACACCATCGCCGAAGCGGCCATAAAGCCCTGTACAATACAGACCAGAATGGTCAAATAGCGGGTGTATTGATTAATTTTTCCACGCCCGGCTTCTCCGTCGCGGGAAGTTTTCTCCAACGACGGAATAACCGGAACCAGAAGCTGCATAATGATCGATGCGGTAATGTAAGGCATAATCCCCAAAGTGGCAATTGCGAACGCTTCAACAGCGCCCCCGGAGAAGAGATTGATCATTCCCATCACCCCTCCTCCTGTTTCGGAGGAAGATACCACCTTGTCAAGATATTCCGTCAACGCAGCCGGATTCACGCCCGGGCACGGGATCATCGCGGCAATACGCACTAAAACAATGATACCGGCGGTAAATAAAAGACGGCTCCGGAGTTCTTTTACCTTAAAGGCATTTACAAATGCAGCAAACATTCAATTCCCCGCTTTTCTGTTAGATGACTTCACATTTTCCGCCGCACTTCTCGATAATTTCACGAGCAGTGGCGGAGAACTTGTTCGCCTTGACCGTCAAAGCCTTGCTCAACTCGCCATTCGCGAGAACCTTGAGCGGGCGATCGGCCTTGCCGAGCAGCCCTTTGGAGCGGAGGATTTCGAGATCGACGACTTCATTGGCTTCAAAGTTTTCCTCAAGCGTGCTGAGGTTCACGATATTATAAAATACGTGATCCGGGCTGTTGAAGCCGCGTTTCGGCAGACGACGGAACAACGGAGTCTGACCGCCTTCAAAGAACGGGCGGATCGTAGAACCGGTACGGGACTTCTGCCCCTTCTCACCACGGCCACAAGTCCGACCCCAGCCGGAAGCATCGCCGCGGCCGACGCGTTTGCGGGCCTTACGGGAACCCGGCGTCGGAGACATCTCATGCAATTTCATTTTGACACCTTCTTCGCATTACAGCGTTTCAACGTTGCGTTTGGCCATCACTTCATCACGGGAAGCGAGGGTCTCGATCGCCTTGAACGTGGCCTTGGCAACATTCACGGCATTACTGGCACCCAGGCTCTTTGCAAGCACGTCTTTGACACCAGCAAGTTCGAGGATGGCGCGGACGGCGCCACCGGCAATCAAACCGGTACCGGCACTGGCAGGCTTCAACAGAACCTTGGCTCCACCGAATTTTACTTCGGCAGCATGCGGCAACGTCGCGCCGCGAAGCGGAATCGTGACCAGATTACGACGGGCAGCTTCACCACCTTTACGGATGGCATCAGAAACTTCATTTGCTTTGCCATAGCCATAACCAACGCGGCCTTTGCCATCGCCGACCACAACCAGTGCACCAAAACTGAAGTTACGGCCGCCTTTGACGACCTTGCTGCAACGATTGATGCTGATCACATTTTCGCTGAATTCAGACTGAAAGACCTCTTCGGTCTTGACATTATCACGTTTTGCCATTCTGATACGCTCCTTAGAACTCAAGTCCGTTAGCACGGGCAGCCTCGGCAATAGCCTTCACGCGGCCGTGATATTTGAAACCGGAACGGTCAAACACCACAGCAGTAATGTTTGCCGCTTTTGCTTTTTCCGCAGCCATTTTGCCGAGGAGCGCAGCACCGTCCATATTCGGACGCGCCTGAGCAGCCTTGAAAGCTGCATCAAGAGTACTGGTGCTTGCAAGGGTAACACCGGCAACGTCATCAATGAACTGGCAGTAGATATGATTGGCGGTTATGCTGACACAGAAACGCGGACGTTCCGCAGTGCCGGAAACCACCTTGCGGATCCGCATATGACGACGGATCCGACGGATTTTATTTGAAGAAACAGCCATAATTTCCTACCTCCGGTCTTATCCGACCGATTTGCCTTCCTTAAGCGTGATACGTTCATCGACATAGCGCACGCCTTTGCCCTTATAGGGTTCCGGTTTGCGGAAGCGACGAATCGTAGCAGCAGTTTCACCGACGAGTTGCTTATCAGCACCTTCGACAAGAATTTTTACCCCATCGGTAACAGTAACCTTCACCCCGGTCGGAACCGTATATTCAATCGGATGAGAAAAACCGAGGTTGAGCGTGAGCTTCTGGCCACTGATTGCAGCCTTGTAACCAACGCCAACAATCTGCAATTCTTTTTTGAACCCTTCGGTAACGCCAATGACCATATTGTTGATCAAACTGCGGGTCAACCCCTGCATCGCGCTGGAAGTACGGGTGTCTTCCGCTTGAAGAACATGAATGAAACCATCTTTGACTTCAACAGCCACCTTGGGCGGAAGCATCAGAGACAGCTTCGACTTGCCTTCGACAACGACCTCGCCGCCATTCACAGCGACTTTAACCGAAGCCGGTACAGCAATCTGTTTTTTACCAATTCGAGACATGTTATCGTATCCCTAAACTTCGTTAATTACCACACATAGCAGAGGATTTCGCCGCCGACGTTCTCCTGAGCAGCAACCCGGCCGCAAAGGATCCCCTTCGGAGTGGACAAAATCACAGTACCAAGGCCATTGCGGACCTTCGGAATATTCGCAGCACCGCAATATGCCCGACAAGAGGGCTTGCTGACGCGCTCAATGCCTTCGATAACCGGCTTGTTGTTATAGTACTTCATGTCAATAACAATAGTCTTCTTTGCACCGTCGGCAACAATATTGTAGTTGGCGATATAGCCTTCCTGCTTCAAAACTTCAGCGATAGCGGCCTTTTCCTTGGATCCCGGAATGGAAACCTTGGACAATCCGGCAGCGCCGGCGTTGCGAAGGCGGGTAAGCATATCTGCAATCGGATCTTGCATACTCATAATATTCAACTCTCCCTGAATTACCAGCTTGCCTTTGTGACGCCCGGAATTTTGCCACTGGAGGCAAGTTCACGGAAACAGATACGGCAGAGCTGGAATTTGCCGATATACGCCCGCGGACGGCCACAAGCCTTGCAGCGTGTGTATTCACGCACCTTGAACTTGTTCCCGCGTTCGCATTTCACAATCAAACTTTTCTTCGCCATGATTTACCGTCCTTCCTTTTCGAGAGCAAACGGAACTTCCATCATCTTGAGAAGTTCGAACGCTTCCGCATCGGTTTTTGCAGTAGTAACCATCGTAATATTGACACCGATCGGGTACTTGAGCTTATCAGGATCGACTTCCGTAAAAACGGAGATATCGCTGATACCGACGTTGTAGTTGCCGCGATGGTCAAAACCGGTAGCGGGAATCCCGCGGAAGTCGCGGACACGCGGCATGGCGTTGTGGACAAAACGATCCAGGAATTCATACATGCGGGAGCCGCGCAGAGTCACCATGACACCGATCGGCATACCGACACGCAACTTGAAGTTGGATACGTTTTTACGGGCTTTGCAGATCACCGGCTGCTGGCCAGTCATCGCGCCGAGATGCTTCTGCGCTTCACTGAATGCGTCACGCTCCGCAGTATAGGACATACCGGTGCTGATCACGATCTTTTCCAACTTCGGGATCTGCATGACATTCTTGTAGCCCATCTTGGCCTGTAATGCCGGACGCACCTCGTCCTTGTATTTTTTCATCATATCAGGCATTTTACTTCACTCCGTTGGCAGCACGCCGCTCGGCTTTCTTCGCCTTGAGAGCGGCTTTCTTTTCCATCTTGGCCTTCCTGGCTTCCTCAGTCAGGGCGACATTGGAAACATGGACGCTGACAGTGCGTTCGATCATGCCGGGGCCGTTTTCACTGCGACGGTTCTTCTTTACCGTACGCATACCGATGGATTTGCGTTCTTCAGCGGTCAGATCCGCAAAAGAAAGCGCAACACGGTCGTTCTTGGTGATGACTGCGATAATCGTGGCATTTTTGCCTTTCCATTTACCGGAATTTACGACGACCGCATCACCCTTCTGGACGTGATAGTTCTTCATAATTACAACACCTCCGGAGCCAGGGAAATGATCTTCATGAAGTCCTTATCGCGCAATTCACGCGCAACCGGTCCGAAGATACGGGTCCCAACCGGGTTCTTTTGATTGTCGATGATGACAGCCGCGTTCTTGTCAAAACACAAGTAAGAGCCATCCGGGCGGCGAATTTTCGCAGTGGTACGAACCACAACAGCCTTTACAACCTGCCCCTTCTTGACGCTGCCGTCCGGAATAGCTTCCTTCACGGTCGCGGTAATAATATCACCGATGTGGGCAATGGTCTTAGCCTGTCCCAGAACAGTGATCGCGACGATGGATTTCGCTCCGGAATTGTCAGCGACTTCCAATTTTGTCTGCATTTGAATCATAGTGCTAAATCTCCCGGCACGTTATTCCGCGTGCTCGATGATTTCGAGCAGACGCCAGCATTTGTTCTTGCTCAGCGGACGGGTTTCAACAATACGGACTGTATCACCCTTCTTCGCAGCGTTCTGTTCATCGTGCGCGGTGAATTTCTTTCTGACTTTCACAACTTTCTTGTACAACGGATGCGGAGTACGGCGACTGACTTCTACGACAATCGTCTTGTCCTGTACATCGCTGACAACAACGCCAACGCGTTCTTTGCGGATGCCGCGTTCTTTGGTATTTTCAACTGCACTCATTGCAATAGTCCTGTCTTTTATTAACCGTTAACCTGAGCGGAACGTGCAGCAAGTTCGGTCTTGATGCGAGCAATGTCGCGACGAACTTCCCGAACGCGCGCGGTCTTTTCCAACTGACCGGTACGGCTCTGCAAACGCAACGTATACTGTTCACGCTTAAGTTCTTCGACCTTGGTGCGCAACTCCGCATCCGACATTTCGCGAATTTTATCGTTCTTCATAACTTTCACACCTCTTACTGCTCACGTGCGAGGAACTTGCAACGGATCGCAAGTTTATTTGCCGCACGGGCCATGGCTTCGCGGGCCACAACTTCGCTGCATCCGGAAACTTCAAAGAGGACACGGCCCGGCTTCACCGGAGCTTCCCAGCCCTCAACGTTACCCTTTCCTTTACCCATACGTACTTCCAACGGTTTTTTCGTGAAAGGCTTATAGGGGAAAATACGGATCCAGACTTTACCGCGACGTTTCAGGTGACGATTGATCGCAATACGTGCCGCTTCGATCTGGTTATTCGTGAGGAATCCACGGCTAACCGCCTGAAGAGCAAAATCACCGAAATCAATCTTGTTATTCTTAGTCGAAAGACCAGCGTTACTTCCGCGCTGAACCTTTCTGTACTTTACTCTTTTTGGCATTAATGGCATAATCTTGATCCTCCGTTGCCTCTTTATGGCAAATCCAAACTTTCACACCAATCTTACCGGCAGTAGTATTCGCTTCGGTAAAACCATAGTCGATATTGGCCTTGAGCGTGTGCAACGGCACGCGGCCTTCCTTGTACTGTTCTGTGCGGGCAAGTTCCGCACCGCCGAGACGGCCGGCGCAGTTGATCTTGATCCCGTCCACACCTTTTTCCATCGCAACCTGGATGGCACGCTTCATAAGGCGGCGGAAGCCGACACGGCGTTCCAATTGACGGGCAATGTCTTCTGCAACCAGCTGCGCATTGACTTCAGGGCATTTGATTTCGGCAACGTCGATAAAGATGTCCTTGGACTCAGTCAGCGGAGCCAACTTGGCACGCAACTCTTCAAGTTCCGCACCTTTCTTGCCGATCACCATACCCGGGCGGGCGGTGTAGATCGTAATACGGATACGGGAGGAGGAACGCTCAATTTTAATGCGGGCAATTGCCGCTTGTGTATAGTCAATATGCGCGTCGCTGTTCTTGTATTCCTTGATGAACTTGCGAATGGCCAGGTCTTCATGCAACCACTTGCCAAACGTAGCACCGTTCGCAAACCAGCGGGAATCCCAATCTTTGGTCAACGCCGTTCTCAATCCAATCGGATTAACTTTTTGTCCCACGATTCAATCCCTCTTTAGATTTCGCTCAAAACGATTTCAAAATGGCTAGTTCTTTTGCGGATGCGACCGGCGGATCCACGCGCCTTCGGACGGAAACGTTTGATAATGGGGCCGGGGCCGACAAGGGCGGACTTCACAAGCAGCTGCTTGCGATCCAGCTCCAGATTGTTTTCCGCATTCGCAACCGCCGAACGCAACGTCTGCGCCAGCAGCCGGGCTGCCTTGCGCGGACTCAGATCGACAATCGCCAACGCTTCAACGACAGATTTTCCCTGAATCAGCCGTGAAACCTGACGTGCCTTTTCCGGAGAAATCCGCACGTTTTTCGTTAAAGCTCTAACTTCCATAACAGTTTTCTCTACTATTCACTCGTTTTGCTTGTTTACATCGGCGCCTACTTCCATTCCGACGGTCAGGTCGCTGAATTCGCCTTCTACAACCACGGCAAGTGATACACTCGGCCGTGTCAGAACGATTTTCAGCACTGCTGCATTCTTCCCGGTTACCCGCAAGGTTAATCCGTTAACCGCACCGTGGATCCAACCTATTGGCAATGCAACCACCTGAAGATCCGGATTCACTGCCAGAATACGCGTTTTATCAACGCTATTTTCCAATGTTTCCGTACCCAGATACGCGCCAAACTCGCGTGACTCTTTCAGGAGTTCATCCTTTCTCAACCGCAATTCCACTTCACGGTCCTTCCCGATCGGGACTTCTCCAAGAACAGAGTCGACTTCATTGCAGAATTCCGCCGTATGCAATGACAATTGCATACCACTTTCGGACATTTCTTTCATACCGCGCACCAATCGGGCTTCCCTATCGCTCAATGCCAATACCTTCCCGGTAGACATCATCGTTGCGATACCCAATTGCAGCTGACTATAGTCCGCATTCTGCTGCTGTGATTTATCAACAATTTCAACTAACTCCTGCCGTAGCAGGCTATTTTCCGATAAGAGCCGCTGATTATCCAGAGTCAACTGCTCTTTCGCCGCCTTCAGAGTTTCGATTTCCCCGCGCATTTTAGCAATCGCACCAAGAGAATCTGGATTCTTGACCTTGATGCTGACTCGCACGCTATCCTGCTCGCCTGAAACTCCATTTTCTTCGTTTGCAATCATCGCACCTGCAAACAAAAAATATAAAACAAACGCAATCAACCATGTCCTTCGACACGTCGAACCGTTTCGGCCGATCGCGGCGAACCCATAGCTGATTTTTGGATACGGCTGATGCCGTTCGTTCATTTCCAACTCTTTACGGTTTAAATTTTTACTATAATTCTCACCTGTATAATCCAAGAGATGATAATATAGCATCTTTTTCCGTTTTTTCATACGACAAAAAATTTTTTTTACGAGTTTTTTTCAAGTGTCCGGATGATACACTTTTCCTGGCATCTTCCTGACCCTCAAACTCATTGCCTGAGGTGTTATTCCCAAGAGCATAGCTGCTTTACTCTGATTTCCTCGACAACGTTTCAGGGCTTCAACGACGAGGCTGTCCGAAGATTTTTTCAGCGTCGGCAATTTTCGCAACGAAGCGAAAAGGCCTTCAACTGACTCCGGGCCCATCTCAATACCCTCTGCAAGTTCTGTTTTACGGATATGGTCATACATACTGTCACAAAACAACAAACGTCCGGGCGAACGCACTACCGCATCTGCAACCATGCCTTCCAACTCCCGGATATTCCCGGGAAATGAGTAGCCAGTCAATACTTCCACAAGATCGTCACTGTAAGCCAGACGATGGCGCCCCAGTTCTGTGCAGTTCCGGTCGATGAAATAATTTAAGAGAATCGGAATGTCTTCTTTCCGTTCCCGCAACGGCGGAATCGAAACATGATGCGGCGAAATGCGATAATAAAGATCCCGGCGGAACCGGTTGTCGCGCTGTAACGTCAACAAGTTCCGATGCGTTGCCAGAAGAATGCGTGTATTGGAGGTGCGCACCTGATCGCTGCCCAATGGAGAAAATTCACGTTCCTGGAGCAATCGGAGTAATTTAATCTGACTGGCCATTGATAAATCGCCGATTTCGTCGATAAAAAGAGTCCCTCCATCTGCCTGCTCAATTAATCCGGCGCGGCTGGTCACAGCTCCAGTAAACGCTCCTTTCACATGGCCGAACAGGGTATCTGCAAAAAGAGTATCATCCAACCCCGCAATATTTACAGAAACAAAAGGCCCTTTGACATCGGACAATTGATGCAGTGCGCGAGCAAATAATTCTTTGCCAGAACCGGTTTCTCCGGTAATTAAAACGGTATAGAGTGTCGGTGCAACTGCGACGCAATAACGGAAAATTTCCTGCATTTTTTCCGATCGGGTGACCACATGGCGAAATGCAGCAGGAGCATACCCCTCATTATTCCATAACGCATGACGGAATCGTTCATTTTCTCTATGAATTTTCTGAATCTTCAAACAATCCTGAATCTTCTGAAGATACTCCTCTTGAGAGACCGGCTTGGCGAGAAAATCCACAATTCCCAGCCGCATGCAGGAGATACCAAACGCAAGGTCGGCACGTCCGGAGATAGCCAGCACTGGAGCAGCGCCTTGAAGATTCTGAAAATGTTTCAGAAATTCCACCCCGCGCCCATCTTCCATTGCCGGATCCAACAACAGCATTTCAATTGTCATTGACTCAATGATTTTCAATGCCCGGTCGATAGTATCCAGCAATATCACTGATGTAATCCCGGCATGATTCAACACAGTTTCGTACTGATGCAACAAGGCCAGATCCGGCTCCAGGACCAACACCGGATTCGTTGTCATGATGTTCATGGGCCGTCACCCCTGTTCCATGGCTTTTCTGTGGGCAAAATGAGGAGAATCTCCCCACTGCCCGTATCCCAGCGTTTCCCCAATCGCCTCGACTGCCCGTTCTAATGAAGCGCGGCTGGCATCAGAATTTTCGTCAATGCCTGGCTTTCCCTCATACAACTGGTATCCCGAACGATATTTTACTCGGGTAACATTAGGCATAACCACATTTCCTCCAGCCAGTAATCCACGCTCTCTGCCATCTGTTGCCAGTGCCTGCAACGCCGTCGTTGATGCAATATTCACATCGCGTAATAACAGTCTGGTCAATGCAATCATCGTCAATCCCATTCTGAGCCGTTCCAGTTTTGTATACCGGTAAGACTCCGGATCGCGTCCCATTGGAGTATCATGGTGTGGGATATACGGGCCCATACCGATCATGTCAACTGAAAGTTCTTTGTAAAAAAAGAGATCGGAAACCATATCTTCAGTCGCCTGATATGGCAATGCGCTCATTGCTCCGGTTCCCACCTGATAACCGGCGGCACGAATATACTCAAGCGCCTTACGTCTGGATGCCCAACTTTGCTCCATCGGGTGAATTTTCCGGAAAAGTTCCGGGTTACTCGACTCGATACGCAAAAGATACCGATGCGCACCCGCCTCAAACCACTGCTGATAAACTTCTTGACTCTGCTCTCCTAACGACAGCGTTATTCCAAGCTCCGGATAACTTTGTTTAATTGCCTTCAGTACTTCAGTAATGTAATCAGTAAACTCTTTATCATTCCGTTCGCCACCCTGTAATACAATTGATCCGTACCGGAATGAAGCAGCAACTCCAGCACTTTCAACAATTTCATCGATAGATAATGCATACCGTCTGGTTTTTGCGTTACTTTTGCGAATCCCGCAATACAGGCAATCACGCAAACAATAATTACTGATTTCTATCAAGCCGCGCAATTGTACAACAGGCCCTACTTCACGGCATTTTACTTTGTAAGCTGCTCGATATAAATGTTCCAAAAGTTCCGGATCTTTCACCCGCAGCCAACGGCAACATTGTTCCCGGGTCAGTTCAGCTTCGCCCCTCTCAATTGGCTTCAGACTTTCCAACAGTCCAACAGTCATTGCAATTCTCCTTTCTCACGCCAGTCGAGAATGCGGTTCAAAAGTTCAATGCTTTCCACCATTCGCCCGATACCGTCTGCACCACAAGCGATATGTCCAGCAACAGGACCGACCACTACGACACCACGATGTTTCAATCGTTCTATATTTTCCTGCACAACTGGCTGCGCCCACATTTTCGGATTCATCGCTGGCGCCAGCAAAACCGGCCCGGCGTGGGTCAATGCAAAAGTGGAAAGTGCATCATCGGCAATTCCATTCGCCATTTTTCCGATAAAATCAGCCGTAGCGGGAGCAACCACCAGTAGCTCCACCCGGTCAGCCAATGCCACATGCTCCGGTCGCCAGTCGGGGATTTCAAATAATGAAGTCACCACAGGCTGACGCGACAACGTCTGAAAGGTCAATGGAGTAACGAATTTACATGCAGCCTGGGTCATCAGGACATTGACTTCAAAGCCCATTTTCGTCAGTGCACTACACAATTCCGCTGCCTTATAGGCAGCAATGCCTCCTGTTACACCAAGAGCAATCACTCGTTTAGCATCTTGTAAAGTCATTGTCCATCACCAATACGCCGCGTCGTCTGCTGCGCCTGCTTCAAGATTACTTCAAACTGTTCTACAGCTTTATCAAGCTCATCATTGACAACAAGATAATCATATTCCGGCCATGCGCTGAGCTCTTCCTCTGCCTTGCCCAGGCGCAGGGCGATCTGTTCTGCACTATCAGTTGCCCGACTACGCAACCGGCGTTCCAACTCCTTCATGCTTGGCGGAACGATAAAGACAAACTCACAACAGCGCCGCAGGAGCGGATCCGTTTCTGTTGCCTTGCGAATTTTGCGGGCACCCTGGATGTCAATATCGAGACAAACTTCCCTGCCCGCACGAGCTCGATCGAGTATTTCACTCTTTAGTGTTCCATAATAATTATTGAAAACACAGGCATATTCCACAAAAGCATTTTCTGCAATTTTTTTCTCAAATTCTTCCCTGCTCAAAAAATAATATTCCACGCCATTTTTTTCCGTTCCCCGAGGTGGTCGAGTTGTACAGGAAATTGAAAATTCCAAATTAACTCTCCGTTCCCGCAATGCCTTCAACACGGTAGATTTTCCTACTCCACTCGGGCCGGAAACCACCAGAATTGTACCAAGTTTTTCGGCTCTCCAGGATTCTTTCATAACTCACTCCTTAACTTCAATCATCGTGCCGGCACATTTTGTCTCCCACCCGGGGAAATTCCATTCCAACGGGAACGTTTTGCACTGGCGGGGTTTTGCTGCCTGAATCATGCAACGAGGCGGGTTTTCTTCCAAAAAGATACAACTTCCATCGGGCTGTTCAATCAATGATAATCCCCGGCGATCCTCTGTCAACCGGCAATATCGCTCAATAAAATCCAAAACTTCGATTCCCAACAGATCGGCGATCGCATCACATTCGGACTCTGTCACTCGTACGTATCCCGGCCAACGGCAACAATTTCCGCAGCGGCTGCAGTGAAATATTCTTTTTGACATACTTCAAGTTCCAAGAAGGCAAAACGGCAGGAAGTGAAGGGAGTTCACTCCTGCCGCAGCAAACACCGGGGCTAATGCCTCCGGAGGAAAACATTTATCTACTGTATTGATAATCAGTTGATATCGTCAGAAGAGTAATCATCTCCCTTTAAGTCAATCATGAAAACGCCGGTAACGAAGTCGGCGATTTCAGCCGGATGCAGATAAAGGTCACCTTCAATGCCCAGACCAAGGGAACCGCCGAGGCGCCAGAAATCGCGTGCACCGGTGTAGAAATCGTAAATTTTCTGATTGGGATCCGGAACCCCGGCAAAGCTCTGCTGATAGGGAACGACCCAGAGAGAAGTTTTTGCGCGTTCGGAATTTTCTGCGCCGACCGTTATCAAATTCCAGTTCCAACCGTTCTCGATTCCATAACCATACTGGCGATTGTATGCTTTGTACAATTTTCCTGCTACCCCGATACCGCCACCGCCATGGACATATTCCGTAGCCATCAATTCGCAACGGACAGTCGGTCCAGCGCCAACATTCACAGTAAAGATATCAAGCGCATCCATCAGGCGGTTCGGGATATACCATACCAGTTTGTCAACAACCTGGTTGGCTGCCGACGCCGTGAATGATCCACATGCAAACGCCATGACCAACAGCAAAAACCACTTTTTCATAACCGATTACCTCTTTTTTCAGTAAATTAATTTCCTAAGCATACCCGAAGCAACCCCTGTGGACTATATCCCGAAAACTCCGGTTTGTACTTACAATAAAACGCATTTGCTGATATGCAAGTCAAAGTTACACGTTTTTTTGGCAACTTATCCATTTTTTTCGATATCAAAACTCTTTTTTTCAAGGAAACCGTTTTTTTTCGTTGAAAAGCGCCCATAATCCGTATATATTCAGAAAAAGCCAGGGATTCCGACGGTATGTTTTTTTCATACTGCAGGATCCTGTATTTTACTGATTAATAATGTCCCTTATCAAAACGGAGTTTTAAAGCAACATGAAAAAACTGCTTCTTTTTGCTGCCGCCATTCTTCTTTCCGGACTCTTTTCCGGATGTGCATTAACCCCGGTTGCACCGCCGCGCGGAGTTTTTTACACCCACCAGCGCGCCCCGCTCTTCCCATCAACGCAAATCGGAACCAGTGTCGGTACTGCCAGTGCTCATAATGTCCTCTTTCTGGTTGGCTGGGGCGACTGTTCGCTGGCTACTGCGGCAGCTCAAGGTGGAATTACTTCTATCAAAAATACAGAATATGAATTTCTGAACCTCTTCTTCTTCTATCAGCGTTTTACCACGGTTGTCTATGGAGACAATGCTACCGGAATGCCGTTGCGCGCAGATGCCGGACGTCGTTGAGTTGAGATGAATCTATTTCTTCAAATTTGACAGAGGTTTTCAACATGAAACAGTTCCTTCTGCTGCTGGCAATCGCCACAACCATTCTGGGTTTGGGGTCCGGTTGCAGTACCAATCTCGGGTACGGGCTTTCGCCTGCTCTCGCATTGGACATCAGCCGGGGCACCTATTACATCAACCCGAAACTTCAGCAGAATTTTGACTACAACCTTCTGGATGCGCCAGAACGCGTCCGGGCATTCAAAATTTCCTGTCCATTTACGTATGGGCTTCTTTCTTTTGGGTGGGGAAATCTTGATATGCAGCGGGCAATGCTCAACTCGCGTATGGAAGATGTCATGTATGCTGACTACGATCGTTTTGTTTTCTTAGGGCTTGTGGAATCATACGTTATTTCCTTCTACGGCCCGCGGAAGCCACAACCTTTCCTGTAATATTTCAATAAAAAAGCCGGTGTCTCAACAACACCGGCTTTTTTTAACCGCGAAGTGCATAATTTTTTCCCGGCAGCTGAGTCACTGTCATCATCATCTCCAGTTTCATCAGAATCCCTAATAACGTTCCTGATTCAATTCCTGTTGAAATGGCAAGAGCATCGAAATTCTGTGGTCCGCCCTTCTCAAGAGCATCAAGTACGGCCTCTTCTTCGACTGAATACGGAGAATGCAGATGATATTCGGCTGCAGGTTCATGAAAAAGTTCCGGCTGCGTCGGACGAAGATAATCAAAATCAGAACGAACGTCTTCGAATGACGTTACCAACTTGCAACCGTCCTGAATCAATTTATGGCATCCTGCTGCTTGGGCATTGTCGATGTGACCGGGAACCGCATAAACTGATTTTCCCTGTTCCAACGCCAGATTTGCCGTAATAAGCGCTCCGGATTTCACACCAGCCTCAACAACCAGTAC